>JAZRPX010000229.1:0-13982 GCA_045649445.1 Acutalibacteraceae bacterium
TAGCAATAATAAACTTCATTTTTATTCACCATCAAAAAGTGCGTTAGCAAAATCTTGTGCAGAAAAGTCTTGCAAGTCATCAATCTGCTCACCAACGCCAATAAGTTTTACAGGAATACCTAATTCCTGGTTTATTGCTAAAACAACACCACCACGGGCTGTACCATCAAGTTTTGTTAAAATTATACCTGTGATACCTGCAGCTTCTTTGAATTCTCTAGCTTGATTAACTGCATTTTGACCTGTTGTTGCATCAAGAACCAATAACACTTCAACATCAGCATCAGGTAATTCTCTATTTATTATACGTGACATTTTAGAAAGCTCGTCCATAAGGTTTTTCTTGTTATGAAGTCTTCCCGCGGTATCACAAATAATAACATCAGAATTTCTAGATTTAGCAGATGCGATAGTATCGAAAACTACTGCAGAAGGATCTGCGCCTTCCATATGTTTAACAATAGGCACGCCAGCCCTGTCTGCCCAAATAGTAAGTTGTTCTGCCGCAGCTGCTCTAAAAGTATCAGCAGCTCCTAAAATTACTGATTTGCCTTGTTTTTTATACATATTTGCAATTTTACCAATAGAAGTAGTTTTACCAACGCCATTAACACCAATAACTAAAATCAAAGATGGTTTAGTCTCCGTTTTGATTTTGTTGTCATTACTCATCATTTCAACAATTACTTGTTTTAACATTTCCGTAATCATTGCAGGGTCAGTAATTCTTTCTTCTTTTACTCTTTTTTTAAGAGTTTCACAAATTGCAGTTGCAGTATTTACACCAGTATCAGCCAAAATCAAAGTTTCTTCTAACTCTTCAAAAAGTTCATCATCAATTCTTGTGAAAGATGAAATTACCGAGTTAACAGCACCTGATAAACTATCTCTAGTTTTCTTTAATCCTTGACTGATTTTACTAAATAAGCCCATAAATTCTCCTTATTTTTCAACTTTAGTTTTCAAAGTTTTTTCGATTTCAGAAACATTAATTGAAAGAAGTTTTGAGACGCCTTTTTCTTGCATTGTTACACCGTAAAGAACGTCTGCTTCTTCCATTGTACCTCTTCTATGAGTAATAACAATAAATTGCGTTTTCTTACTCATTCGACGTAAATAAGCTGCAACTTTATCAACGTTAACTTCATCAAGAGCAGCTTCTACTTCATCAAGCAAACAGAATGGAGGTGGATTTACTTTCATAATTGCGAAGTAAATTGAAACAGCAATAAGCGCTTTTTCACCACCTGATAACTGCTCAATGATAGAAATGTTTTTTCCAGGAGGTTGAGCAATAATCTCAATTCCTGATTCTAATACATCATCAGGATTTGTAAGTTGAAGTTTTGCAGTACCTCCACCGAATAATTCTTTAAACACATCAGTAAAATTACTTGCAATGATAGAGAATTTATCAATAAATAACTCTTTCATTTTTTCTGTAAGACCACTGATGATTTTACGAAGTTCGGCTGATGATTTTTCAACATCATTAATTTGAGCAAGCATATACTCATATCTTTCAGATACTTCTTTATATTCATCAATAGCGGCAACGTTAACTGAACCTAATGAACGGATTTTAGATTTTATCTCATTAAGACGCTTTGTTGCAGCAGGAATATCATCAATATGAAAACCTATTTCTTCAGCTTGTGATTTTGTGAGTTCATACTCTTCGTAAAGTTTAGAAATAATATCTGCATATTGTCTCTCTAATGTTTCTTTTCTTTCTGTCAACCTCGCAAGTTCACCTGACAATCTTTCTTTGTCTTGAGATTTTTCACGTTCAACATTACGCGATTGATAGTTATTTTGTTCAATCTGATTACGTTTTTCAGTGAGTCTTACAATCTCATCCTCACTAGATTCAGATTGAGAAATGAAACCACTAGAAATTTGAGTAAGACGCTCTATTTCTTCACTCTCTTTAATATTTTTATTATAAAGTTCTTCAATTTCTGCTGTTAATGAAGCTATTCTTCCAGCTCTATCATTTTTAGTTTGCTTAATTTGAAGAATTGCATCACGAAGGTTATCGATATCTTTGTTAAAACTAATGATTTCAAATCTAATACTTGAAATTTTATCAGTAATTTCTGTTTTAACATCAGAAAGTTTATCTTTGTTTGAAAGCAACAAATCAATAGATTTTTCGAGCTCAGCTTTTTCGTTTTCAAGCTTTTTGAGTTTATCTTCTTGTTCAACAATTTTATCATTAAGTTCTTTTGTTCTTGAATCAGATAATTCTTTGCTTTTGATCAAATTGTCAAGATTAGATTTATTAGTATTATACTGTTCATCTAAAAGTTTCAATTCACCTAATAATCTAATTTTGTCTTCATTTGCTCTCTTTAATTCAACTTCGTTGTTTTTAAAAGATTTATTATATTCTTCTTGTTCTTGTTTTAACTTTTCAAGTTCAGTTGACAAAGATTTAATTTCAATATCAACTTTAGCAATTTTATCATTTAATTTATCAATTTGTGCGCCTCTGTTCAACAATCCTGCATTTTTAGCAAGAGAACCGCCTGTTAAAGAACCACCAGCATTCACAACTTGTCCATCAAGAGTAACAATTCTAAATCTGTAAGAATATTTTTTAGCCATCGAAACAGCGGTATCAATATCTTCACAGATAACTGTTCTTGAAAGAAGTGAACTAATAATATCTTTGTACTCAGTTTTAGTTTTTACAAGTTTATCTGCATAATCGATAAATCCATTACATTTATCAACAGAATCTTCTTTAAGTGTAATTGGTTTGATTGAAGTTAATGGCAAGAAAGTTGCTCTACCAGCGTTGTTATTCTTCAAATATGAAATCGCCTTTTTAGCATAATCTTCATTTGAAACAATAATGTTTTGCGCTGTTGCGCCTAAAGCTGTTTCAATAGCAACAGAATATTCTGCTTTTACATCAATAAGACGAGAAACAGGACCGTGAATACCTTTTAACTCCCCGTTATCTGATGCCTTACAAACTTGTTTAACAGCATAAATATAACCTTCTAGATTTTTCTCAAATTCTTCAAGCATTTTAATTCTGCGCTGATACTCAGATTTATCAAGAATTTTATTATTAATCTCTTCAGTTAAATCATTGATTTTTTGATTGCGCTTTTCTATCTTAAGTTTAAATCCTGAAATAACATTTGTACTTTCACTAATAACCTTATCGCAATCTTCAATATCAGCGTTGCAATCTTCGATTTCTGCTTCAACATCTTCAAGATAATCTTTAATTTTCTTTACAGTTTCATCAAAGTTATCAAAAGAATTATCAATTTCAGTTACTGCAGTTTTTGCCGATACCAAATCAACTTTACATTCAGAAATTTGTTCGCCTAATTCATTTAGTTTTGCATTTTTATTTGCAATTTGTTCTGAAAAATCGCCCGAATCACCTGAAACAGCAGCTAAATTTTCGAGTTCTCTATTCAATTCATCAGTTTTCTCGCCTGCTTTAATTTCAATTTCTCTAATCAACGCTTCTTTAGTTTCAATATCTTTATCTAAAGTTTCGTCATCTGTATTAGCAGTTTCAACTTCACCTTTAAGACGCTCAATATTTTCATTGTTATGTAAAATATTATTGTTCAAAACCGCAATTTGACCTTTGATTTCAGACGATTCTTCATCTGCTTTTGCAGCTTCTCTACGAATAGCATCAATTTGAGAAGACAACTTATTAGATTCAATTGCCGCAATATCAGATTGAGCAATAAGCTCGGTGATCTCTCTTTCTAATCTTTCGTATTGAGCTTTTGCTAAAGTGATTTTTTCATCTTGTGTTTTTAATTGCTCATCAGATTTTTTTAAAGTATTAAGCCACAAACCAATTTCAAGTTGTTTCTTTTCACCAGAAACTGATAAAAACTCTTTTGCTTTTTCACTTTGTTCTTTAAGCGGTTTAACACGGGATTCTAACTCATAAAAAATATCTTTAAGGCGCAACAAATTATCTTCAGCATGTGCTAACTTACGCTCTGATTCTAATCTTTTGTATCTATATTTAGAAATACCTGCAGCTTCTTCAAAGATATCTCTTCTCTCATCAGATTTAGAGCCAACAATTTCGTCAATTCTTCCCTGACCAATCATAGAATAACCATCTCTACCAAGACCAGTATCCATAAATAACTCGTGAATATCTCTAAGTCTTACAGTATTACCATTTATTCTATACTCACTCTCACCTGAGCGGAAATATCTTCTTGTAACAGTTACTTCATCATTATCAAATTGCAATCCGCCTGTTGAATTATCAATTGAAATAGAAACTTCGGCAAATCCAAGTGCTTTTCTCTTTTCAGTACCGGTGAAGATAACATCTTCCATAGATTTACCACGAAGTTGCTTATTTGATTGTTCACCCAAAACCCAACGAATGGCATCAGAAATATTACTTTTACCACTGCCATTAGGACCGATAACCGCAGTTATATCTTGGTCAAATGTAAGTCTTGTCTTGTCTGGAAAAGATTTAAAGCCCTGAATTTCTATAGCTTTTAAACGCATTTACCGTCAATTCCTTTCTTTTATTTTAATTTCATATACTTTTAAGTTTTCCATTGGTTTTATATCTAAAAATATATTCTTATTTTCAAAATATATTATATTTGATTTCTTTTGTCCTATTGCTTTTGAAAGTTCAGTATTTTTCACGTAAACAGTATAAAAACCTTTACAGAGGTTTTCTTTTTCTATCAAATCTCTATAAATATAAGACTGTGCGATTTCACTTAATGCAGGGTGAAAAGCACCTGAAACATAGCTTTGTGTATCGATAGTATGAAGACCAAATCTTATAACATTAATGTTGTTATCATAAAACAATTTTAACAATTTAGCACCTGATTGTGTTGCTTTTTCAACTGTATAAGGTTTAAATTCACCTTCAAGATAAAGTTTTTCAAGCAATGTGTTTTTTAAAACAACTGTTGGATAAATTCTTACAGTTGACGGTTTCAACTTCACAAACTCTTTTGCTGTGAATAAATCCTTTTCTTCATCACTTTTATAAAGCCCTGTCATCATTTGCAAACCTAATTCAAAATTATGATTTCTTATTAGTTCGCAAGCATTATAAACATCATTTGATAAATGACCCCTGTTATTTGCAATAAGAACATCATCGCACATACTTTGAGCGCCAAGTTCAATAGATTTAACACCGTATTCTTTTAAAATGTTTAGTATTTCTTCATTAATTGCATCAGGTCTTGTGGAAACTCTAATGCTTTCAATGTGATTCTTATCAATGTGCTTTTTTCCTATTTTAAGAAATTTAATCATTAAATCTTTTTCAATAGCAGTAAAACTACCACCGAAAAACGCAAGTTGTGCATTATTTTTATCAAATCTATCTGATTTCAAAGCAATTTCAACTGCTTTATCAATATCATATTCACTTGGAATTTCTTGTTTTCCAGTAATGTAAACTTGGTTACAAAAACTGCATCTACAAGAGCAACCGATATGCGGAATGAAGATTGAAATGTTACTATGGCTCATAATCCCATCAACTTCAAAGCTTCTTGCGCTGCTGCTTGTTCAGCTGCTTTTTTACTTCTGCCTGTACCTTTTGCAATCGACAAAGAATTAAGTTCAATCGAAACAGTAAAGCTTTTGTTATGGTCAGGACCTTCTTCGCCAACTAAAACATACTGAATCTTTTCTTCAGGATTCTTTTGAATAACTTCTTGCAAAAGCGTTTTATAATCTTTAAATGAGATTCTTTTTGTATCTTTTAAATCAGCTTTAACAAAACGTAATACTAATTCTTTAACCGGCTCAATACCACCATCTAAATATATTGCTGCTAGTACCGCTTCAAAAGCGTCAGAAAGAATAGATGGTCTTTTATTACCGCCATTCAATTTTTCGCCTTTGCCAAGCAATATATAATCCCCTAGTTCAATCTCTTTTGCAAAATCAAACAATGCATCTTCGCACACAAGAGACGCTCGAAGTTTAGTCAAATCGCCTTCGGCGTTTTCATAATGATTATAAAGATAATCTGAAACAATGATAGATAACACAGAATCGCCTAAAAACTCAAGACGCTCATTACAATTAGCACTATCACCCATCTCATTAGCATAAGAAGAGTGAGTCAATGCAAGTTTTAATAAATTTTTATTTTCAAAAACATAACCTATGTTTTTTTCAAGTTTATCCATTTTATTATTCACCTTTAATAGCAATCTCAATATCTTCAATAACACCTGTACTTGCGAATGCTATCGCTTGTTTTACTGAAGATTTAATAGCTTTTGCATCTGAACTACCGTGCGCTTTAATAACCGGTGCTTTTACACCGATAAGTGGCGCGCCACCATGTTCAGAATAATCAAATTTTTTCTTTAAATTCATCAATCCACTTTTAATTAACAAAGCGGCGATTTTGCTAACAACATTTTTATATAAAATGCCTTTTACCATTTTCATCATTGACATTGCAACACCCTCGGTTAGTTTCAAAACAACATTACCGGTAAAGCCATCACAAACAGCAACATCGCAAACTCCACTAGGTAAATCTCTCGGTTCAACATTACCAATAAAATTAATGCTTTTTTCTTGTTTTAACTTTTGGTAAGTTTCAACAAGCATTTCGCCACCTTTGGTTTCTTCTGCTCCTATGTTTATAAGACCAACCCTTGGGCTTTCAATACCCATTACATTTTTCATATATGCACTACCAACAATAGCAAACTGAACTAAAATTTCAGGTCTAACATCGATGTTTGCACCCATATCAAGCAACATATATGGATTGTTAGTTGTTGGTAAAACTGAAGCAAAAGCCGGTCTTTTAATGCCTCTAATCCTTTTAACAATAAAAGTACCACCCATTAAAACAGCGCCTGATGAACCCGCGCTAATCACAGCATCAGCTTTTCCATCAGCAACAGCTTGAAAACTAACTGCTAATGAGGTGTTTTTCTTTGATTTTAAAAGCAAATTTGGATCATCGTGAATATCAAAAACCTCATCTGCATGTAAAATTTCAATGCTATCAAGAGAAATATTGTTTTCTTTAGCACATTCTTTGATTTTTTGCTCATCACCACAAAGAATAATTTCTGCATTATATTCCTTTACTGCTAAAGCAGCGCCTTCAATATTTGATAATGGGGCATTATCGCCACCAAAAGCATCAATTACTACTTTCATATTTTTTCTCCGTTATGTAAATTAAAATCCAAAGCACTACTTAAATCATTCAACGCTTTTTCTGCAATCAACTGATATCTTTCTTGCTTATTTTTTATTTCAACACCATCTCTTGGCAAAATTCCAAAATTTGCACCCATAGGTTGAAAATCCTTTTTATCATCGGTGCTTATATATTTTGATAAAGCACCACACATAGTTGTTTCAGGCAAAATCAACTGTTCATTACCTATTAAAGTATTATAAACCGACACGGCAGCAAGTATGCCTGACATCGCCGATTCCATATAACCTTCAACACCTGTAATCTGACCGGCAAACCAAATATTATTTTTTGTTTTTAGTTTAAAGTTTTCGGTCAATAATTTAGGTGAATTGATAAAAGAATTTCTATGCATTACCCCGTATCTAACAAACTCTGCATTTTTTAGCGCAGGAATAAGTGAGAAAACTCTTTTTTGTTCACCAAATTTCAAATTAGTTTGAAAACCAACAAGATTGTATAATGTGCCTTCTTTGTTTTCTTTTCTTAGTTGTAAATTTGCCCAAGGTCTATGACCTGTTCTTGGGTTGGTAAGACCAACAGGTTTTAGTGGTCCAAATCGCATTGTATCAGCGCCACGTTTTGCCATAACTTCGATTGGCATACAACCCTCGTAAACACTTTTTTTGTCAAAAGAGCTTGTAGGCGCGCCTTCAGCATTTATAATTTCTTGATAAAACAGTTCATATTCTTCTTTACTCATAGGGCAATTGATATAATCCTCAGCGTCTCCTCTATCATATCTACTTTGAGAAAAAGCACAAGATTTATCAATACTTTCAACAGTCACAATAGGTGCAGCTGCATCATAAAACGACAAATATGCCCCCGTTAATTTAGAAATGCTTACCGCTAATTCGCCATCTGTCAAAGGACCGGTTGCAACAATAGTTAATTTATCATTTGGAATTTCTTTAACTTCTTCGTAAACAACTTCAATATTTTTATGTTCTTTAATTTTTTTGGTAATATAATCAGAGAACAAATATCTGTTTACAGCTAATGCACCGCCCGCAGGCACGGCGCAAAAAGAAGCTGCTTCAAGACAAATTGAGCCGAATTTACGCATTTCTGCCTTTAAAAGACCGCCTGCACTATTAACCCTCATTGCTTTTAACGAATTAGAACAAACTAGTTCGGCAAATGTATCGATATGATGCGCTGGAGAGCGCTTTTTTGGTTTTTGTTCAAACAAAGTAACTTTAATTCCTTTGTTTGCAAGATAATACGCGGCTTCACAACCAGCTAAGCCAGCGCCTATTACATTAACACTTTTATTCATTTTCTTTTGCCTTTTTAGAACGGGTTGATTTTACTTCATAACCACAACCCTCATTATTGCATACTGTAAGTCCTCCTCTGCGTTTAAACAAAGTTTTACCGCAATTAGGACAATTTTTATCTATTGGAACATCCCATGTCATAAAGCCACATTCTTTGCCTTTTTCACAAGCAAAATATTTGTATCCTTTTTTTGATTTAAGTTCAATAATTTTTGAACCGCATTTTGGACACAAACCTTTTGTTTCAGTAGTGATAGACTTTGTATTTTTACATTCAGGATAGCCAGGACAAGCTAAAAACTTACCGAATCTACTTGAACGGACAACCATTTTTCTACCACATTTTTCACAAACGACATCGCTTTCTTCAACAGGCACTTTCACTTTAGCGCCATCCATTTTTTCTTCAGCAGAAGTTAAAGTTTTATCAAAACCTTTATAAAACTTCGCGAGCATCTTTTTCCATTCAACATCTCCAGATTCAACACCATCAAGTTCACTTTCAACTTTAGCTGTAAACTTTTGATCAACTATTTCAGGGAAAAGTTCTGATAACAAATCAGTAATAATCTCACCCAATTTAGTTGGCACTAATGATTTTTTATCTCTTTCAATATATTCTCGAGAAATTATAGTTGAAACCGTTGAAGCAAATGTACTTGGTCTGCCGATTCCGCTTTCTTCAAGCATCTTGATAAGCGAAGCTTCTGTAAATCTTGCAGGTGGTTGAGTGAAATGTTGAGTTTGAGTTAAACTTTTTAGTTTTAAAACATCGTCAACTTCTAACTCTGGAAGAGATTTAGCGTTTTCTTCTTTTTCATCTTTTCCTTCAACATAAAGACAAGTAAATCCATCGAATTTCACAGAATAACCACTTGCTTTAAATATATAACCATTTGCATCAACATCAACACTAACGGTATTTTGGATACACTCAGCCATTAAAGAAGCAATAAAACGCTCCCATACGAGTTTATAAAGTTTATATTGATCATTAGTAAGAGATTCTTTTATGCTATCAGGGGTTAACATAGGATTTGTTGGTCTGATAGCTTCATGAGCATCTTGAGCACCTTTTTTAGTTTTATAATATCGTGGCTTTGATGGCAAATATTTATCGCCAAAAGCACTCTTGATATAGGAATTGCCTGCTGCACGAGCTTCTTCAGAAATTCTTAAAGAATCAGTACGCATATAGGTAATCAAACCTGTAGCGCCTTGATCTTTAATTTCTATGCCTTCATACAAGTTTTGAGCAACTCTCATTGTTTTTTGAGCGTTGAAATTGAGCTTTCTCGATGCTTCTTGTTGTAAAGTTGATGTGATAAAAGGAGGTGCAGGTTGTTTTTTACGAGTTCCTTTTTCTACATTTTTAACGAGATATTCTGCATTCTCCAAATCAGCTAAAATTTCGTTTGCTTGAACTTCATTTTCAATTTTAACTTTTTTGCCATTTTTATCTAAACTTAAATGAGATTCAACATTACTTCTGCCTTTTAAAAGCAAAGCATCAATTGACCAATATTCCTCAGGAACAAATGCTCTGATTTCTTTTTCTCTATCTACAACAATTTTAAGCGCTGCAGATTGACATCTACCGGCAGATAATCCTCTTTTTACTTTTCTCCACAAAAATGGGCTTAATTTATAGCCAACAATTCTATCAAGAACTCGTCTTGCTTGTTGAGCATCAACCAAATCCATATCGATTTTTCTTGGATTTTTAATGCCTTCTTCAACACCTTTTTTTGTGATTTCATTAAAGGTAATTCTGTTTAACTCATCTTGATCAAGACCTAATATATGACAAAGATGCCAAGAGATTGCTTCACCTTCTCTATCAGGGTCGGCTGCAAGGTAAACAAAATCTGCGTCAGAAGCTTTAGAGCGTAGAGTTTTTATAATCTCTTTTTTATCACTCATCTCCAAGTATTTTGGCTCAAAATTCTTTTTTATATCTACACCCATTTGTGATTTAGGCAAATCTCTAATATGACCCATACAAGCCACTACATCATAATCTGATCCTAAATACTTTTTAACTGTTTTTGCTTTTCCGGGTGATTCAAGTATTACTAACTTTGACATATTTTTCTCCATTTTTATTTTATTTCAAATCTACCACCAGGTAGAGAAGTTATTACATCGTTAATTTCCAATTCTGTTAAACTAAACATAACATCAGCGATATCAATCCCTGTTATTTCAGAAATATCATCAGCAGATATCGGCTCACTTTTAAAGCAGTTATACACACACTCTAGCTTTTCATCTGCGCCTATGTTTAAATCACAAAACTTAGGTTTTTCTTTAACTATAAGTTCTTTTTTATCTTCTTTGTTTAACTTTTCTTTAACAATCTTAACAATTGATTTTTTGTTAATTTTTTTAGTTTGTATCGGCAAATTTTCATCTGCCTTTTTGCTATACTTTTTCTGTAATCTGTAATAAATATCGTCATCATTTATTGCCGCACGAGCATAATTAATATTAAGCTTGTGTGAATAAGATAACATATATTCATTCAAAACATCAGCAGGAGTATAAACAGGAATCGCACCATCTTGAAGCAATCTATTTGAACCCCTATAATTTTCGTCAGAAATATCACCTGGAACTGCAAAAATATCTTTGCCATATTCAAGTGCATAACCAACAGTTATTAAAACACCGCTTTTTTCCGGTACTTCAATCGCAACTAATCCCATTGAAAGCGCAGCAATAATTCTATTTCTAATTTGAAATGCATTTCGTTCAACTCTGCCTAGTGGTTGCACTTCGCTTATCACTGCACCATTTAACTCAATTTGTTTTCTAATATCTTTAAGAGATGATAAATAATCGTAGTCAACACCACAAGGTCTTACAATGATTGATGGCTTCTTAGCCGATATAGCGCCCTGAGAACATTTTGTATCAATACCATTCGCACCACCACTTATAACAATTGCTCCTGCTTGGGCAATTCTGTAACTTAAAGTAGCAGCAATTATGTTACCATTCATACTACTGTTTCTAGTGCCAACCATTCCGATACCTATTTCTTCATTCAAGTCAGGCAATTCACCACGAATATATAAAACCGTTGGTGGATTTATGATTCTTTTTAAACAAACAGGATACTCTTCATCATCTATAGTAAGTATTTTTATATTTTTTCTATCACAATATTCTATTATCGCTTCTGCCTTTTTAATATCAAAAGACTTTAACTTTTTAAACTCTTTATCTTTTAAGAAAGCAACATCTTTACGCTTGATTGACTTATCAAACAACTTGCTAACATTTTCAAAGTTATCAAGTATTTCAGAAACTGCAACCGAGCCATATCCCAAAATGTTTTGAAGCGCTATCCAATAAACTGCGTTATTCATATACTACCTCGCATCATTTCATACATCAAAACTGACGCGGCTGCCGCAGCATTAAGTGATTCGGCGCGCCCAAGCATTTTAATTGTTATAGCTTCATCACATTTATTTATAATATCATCAGACAATCCGTTTGCTTCGTTACCGATTAACATAGCGCATTTGCCATCAAATGTTGTTTTGGTTAATTCATTTGCTATTTCTCTTGGTGTTGAAGCAAAAGATTTAATATTATTAACTTTAAAAAAGTTAAATATTTCTTCACTATTCAATTGCAAAACCGGCAATCTAAACAAAGCGCCCATCGATGCTCGTAATGCTTTAGGATTATAAATATCACAACCTCCGCAAACAATCAATGCATCTATACCAAACGCTTCAGCTGTACGACTTATAGTACCAACATTAGCAGGATCTTGCACATCTACAAGAACGGTGAATTTAGAATTATCTTTTACTTTTAAATTAGAAACAATATTTTTGCAAACACAAACAATTCCTTGAGGATTCACTGTGTCACAAATGTGCTTCATTATATCTTCAGTAACTATATATGATTCTTCTGCTACATCTATAATCTTTTCAACATCATTTTTAAACTTTTCAAGATAATTTTCAGTTAAGAAAACACTTTCAAATTCAGTACCACTTTTGTAAGCATCAAAGCATAATCTTGTGCCTTCAATCACGAATAAGCCGCTTTGACTTCTCATTTTCGAAGAACAAAACAGCTTGTGTAAATCTTTAATTTTTTGATTGCTTTTACTGGAAATCAATTTCAAATCAAACACCAATTTCAGCACAGATTTTTAAAAAAATAAACAAAACGCACCCGAAGACAAAACGACTCCGGGTACGAATTTCATATTACTTTAAAGCTTCTTTAGCTTGTTCACAAAGAGCTGTAAAACCAGCTGCATCAGATACTGCCATTTCAGCGAGCATCTTTCTGTTCATGCCAATTCCAGCTTTTTTAAGACCGTTGATGAATGTTGAGTAGTTCATACCATTCATTTTGCAAGCAGCAGAAATACGAGTAATCCAGAGTCTTCTGAAATCTCTTTTCTTTTGTTTACGGCCGATATAAGCATATTGACCTGATTTCATAACTGCTTGTTTAGCAGTTTTAAATAATTTATGTTTAGAACCAAAGTAACCTTTAGCTAATTTTAAAGTTTTATTTCTTCTTTTGCGAGTCATCATCGCACCTTTAACTCTTGCCATTGTTTATCGTTCCTTTCTTTAGGCGTTAAAAAATAGATAATCTTATTTATAAGGAATAAGTCTCTTTACTGCTGGTGTGTTTGTTTTATCAGCAATAGTAGTTTTTCTTAAGTTTCTCTTTCTCTTAGTTGTTTTCTTGTTGAGAATGTGTGATTTAAAAGCGTGTGCTCTTTTTACTTTTCCGCTTTTTGTAAGATTGAATCTCTTTTTTGCACCTGAATGTGTTTTAATCTTAGGCATTGTATTGTCCTCCTCAAATATAGTTAATTCTTCTTAGGCGCTAAAAACATCAGCATGTTTCTACCTTCCATTTTTGCAGGCTTTTCAATTGCTGCAAATTCAGTACAAGCTTCTGCAAATCTATTCATAGTATCAAGGCCAAGCTCTGTGTGACCAATTGCACGGCCTTTGAAACGAATAGAAACCTTTACTTTATCACCATTAGCAATAAAGCGTTGTGTATGCTTAAGTTTTGTATTGAAATCATGAACATCGATATTAAGACCAAGTCTTATCTCTTTTGTTTCAATAACTTTTTGGGCTTTTCTTGCTTCTTTCTCTTTCTTTGCCTGTTCAAATTTGAACTTACCATAGTCCATAATCTTGCAAACAGGTGGTTCAGCGTTAGGAGCAATTTTAACAAGGTCAAGGTTAGCAGCTTCTGCTTTTTTCAAAGCATCTTCAGAAGATACGATACCTAATTGACTGCCATCTGCACCAATAAGTCTTACTTTTTCATCTCTGATTTCTTCGTTAATGGAATGTTCTTTTTTACTGATGGTTAAACACCTCCGATAAATTTTACAACAAAAAAAGACGGAATAATTTCCGTCCGACACAAAACCGCATAATTACACTAAAAAAGCGGTAAGATTGGCC
>JAZRPX010000230.1:0-2279 GCA_045649445.1 Acutalibacteraceae bacterium
CTTGAAGTTTTAAAACAAATTTATTATAATAGTATGTAATCTTATAAATTTTATGATATTTTAGGGAGTTTTCGACTTCTTTATATAGGAGGCTATAAAATGGCAAATAGAACAATTGGTGTTTTAACATCAGGTGGCGACGCACCAGGAATGAACGCCGCAGTTCGTGCGGTTGTTCGTGCAGCTATTTCAAGAGGAATGAATGTTTATGGTATTCATCGTGGTTATAACGGTCTTATTCATGATGATGTTTTTGAAATGGATCTTAGAAGCGTTTCTGATATTATTCACAGAGGCGGTACTGTTCTTTATACAGCGCGCAGCCCTGAGTTTAAAACAGAAGAAGGTATGCAAAAAGCAATTGCTACTTGTAAAAAATATGGTATTGAAGGTTGCGTTGTAATCGGTGGTGATGGTTCTTATCGTGGCGCTCGTGATTTATCACTTCGTGGTATTCCTTGTGTTGGTGTTCCTGGAACTATTGATAATGACATTGCTTGTACTGATTATACAATCGGTTTTGATACTGCAATGAACACAGCACTTGAAATGATTGATAGAATCCGTGATACTTCTCAATCTCATGAAAGATGTAATGTTTGTGAGGTTATGGGTAGAAACTGTGGCGATATTGCGCTTCATACAGGTATTGCAGTAGGTGCTACTTGCATTTTGGTTCCTGAAGTTGAATGGACCTTTGAAGAAATCGTAACAAAAATTAATAAAGGCCAAGCAAGTGGTAAAAAACATTTTATCGTTGTTGTTGCTGAAGGCGTTGGCGGTGTTGAAGAACTCGCTAAAAAAATTGAAAAAGCAACAGGAATTGAATCTCGTGCTTCAATTTTAGGCCATGTTCAAAGAGGCGGTAGCCCAACAGTTAGAGATAGAGTTTGCGCTTCAGGTATGGGTATTGCAGCGGTTGACCTTTTAGAAAAAGGTATTGGAAATAGAGTTATCGCGTTAAAAGATAATAAAATTGTTAATTTTGATATTTATGAAGCATTGCAAATGGAGAGAACTTTTGAAAAAGATATGTATGCAATGGCTCAAGAAATCGGTATTTAACTAAAACTTTAAAAAACGACCGTGGCTTTTAAAACGGTCGTTTTTGTTCCAAAAAGGAGTGTTAAGTTTTGAATAGTATTAAAAAGGAAGCAAAAAGCGCAGTAGCAGAACTTATAAAGTTAGCAAACTTAAAACAAGGCGATGTTTTAGTTGTTGGGTGCAGTTCAAGCGAAGTAATCGGTGAAAAAATCGGTACGAATTCATCTGTAGAAACTGCTAATGAATTGTTCGGCGCTATTTATGAAGTTTGTAATCAAAACGGAATTTATCTTGCGGCTCAATGTTGTGAGCATTTAAACAGGGCGCTTATTATTGAAAAGCAGTTAGCTGATAAAAAAGGGTATGAAGAGGTGAATGTTGTGCCAATGCCAAAAGCAGGTGGCTCGTTTGCAACTGCCGCTTATTCGGCTTTTGAAAACCCTGTTGCAGTTGAATGCATCAAAGCAGATGCAGGGCTTGATATCGGCGCAACGCTTATTGGTATGCATTTAAAATCAGTTGCAGTGCCAGTTAGATTATCGGTAAAAACAATCGGTGAAGCACAAGTTACTGCTGCTCGAGTAAGACCAAAATTCATTGGTGGTATTAGAGCAAATTATGATGAAAGTAAAATGTAAAAATTAAAAAGAGCCAATTCGTATTTTAACGAATTGGCTCTTTTATTTTATTATTTTTTGCTAAGTTGTTTTTGCTTTTTGTTTTCAAAATGAATAACTGTCTTTTTAATAATATCATAAATGATTGCAAAAGCAGGAACGCCGATAATCATACCTGTAATACCAAACAATCCGCTGAAAATAAGAATTGAGAAAAGCACCCAGAATGATGAAAGACCAATTGATTCACCAACGATTTTTGGACCGATAATATTTCCGTCAACTTGTTGTAAAACAACTATCATAATAACGAAAATCAAGCATTGAATAGGGCTTTCAATAAGAATCAAAAACGCCGAAGGAATAGCGCCGATAAACGGACCAAAGAATGGAATGATATTTGTAACACCAATGATTACAGAAATCAAAACAGGGAATGGCAAACGCAAAATCAACATAAGAATATAACATAATACGCCGATGATTGCAGAATCAACAATCTTGCCTGAAATGAAATTTAAAACAACATCATTTGCATATTTAATCTCTTGTTTAATAGCAAGCGCACTGTTCTTTTTAAATAAAAGATCAATAAATCTTCTAAGCGATGATTTGAAT
>JAZRPX010000231.1:0-2171 GCA_045649445.1 Acutalibacteraceae bacterium
ATTCGAGGCATTGTTATCGCAATACAAATCATAACCGCGCTTAAAAGCAAAATCTTTTTCGACTTTTCTGACATTGATTTAAGCGCTAAAATACTACAAACAATAACAAGCGCCGCCGTGCCAAAAGTATATTGAAAATCAATGTGATACTGATAAACCCAATTTGTCATTAAATTTATAAGAAGCATTGGGGTTAAAAGTAAAAGTGTTGACACTTTCTTTGTTAAAAGTGGCATAAACAAAACAGGCAAGAATATCCACAAAACAAACTCTATTTTTTCGACAGAGAACATCTGTGAAACTGTATAGCCAAAATTAAGAATAACAGTTTTAATAATATTCACAAGATTTGATTGCCCATCAATCGCATAATTTGAATATCTGTTTACAAATTGCATATCTTCAAGTGTGCCAAATAACGGTTTTATACTCATTGCAAAACAGAAATAACCAACTGCTAACAAAAGAGTTATGCTTCCGTGTTTAATAAGACGCTCGCTTATCAACATATAAAGCGCAATTGCCGTGAGATAAATAGCTGCATCTTCTTTTATTGTGCACAAAACAACGCCTGAAATGTAAAACGGCAAAAATCGTCTTTTAAGCAAGAAGTACACTGTTAACAATATAAAAAATGT
Organism: Acutalibacteraceae bacterium; assembly: GCA_045649445.1. Taxonomy (GTDB): domain Bacteria; phylum Bacillota; class Clostridia; order Oscillospirales; family Acutalibacteraceae; genus RUG11462. The sequence goes on from JAZRPX010000231.1 coordinate 639, forward strand.
TAAAAACTTGTTTTCGTGAAAATCGAAATATAAACCGAACGTAAGTGATGGATAGGTTAAATACAAAATACAAATAAGCAAGGTTTGTTTTGGCGAAAAGCCAAGAGTTTTTGCAATGCCTAAAACTAAAAATACACCTAAATACACAAACAATGTTTGCATAACGCAAAGGTATGCCGGGGTTGAAAAAACAAGATAGCCAGGCAATAGCAAATAGAAAAACGGAGAAAAATGCACTGCAAAGTGTGATAAAAGCATATTTCTCTCAACTGTAGTATTTGGCACGCCTGTTTCTTTCATATAATCAAACATTTGCGCAAAAATACCAAAATCAAATGTATCATAAGTGAAAGAATAGTATCTGCAAATGCCCATCAAAGACATATACCCTGCAAAAACGAAAAACAACACTGCAACAACAATTTTAACTGTGTTAAAACTAAATTCTTTTTCAAAAATCGGCTCATTAAATCTATTAAAAAGCCAAATGCAAGAAACAAGACAAATCGTTGCAATGCCAACATTAAGCCAGATATTAGTTTCTGCGCCTTTTTGCAATAACAAGCAAAACGATGTTACTGACAACACAAGTGAAACAGATAAAACCTTTTTTGGCTTAAAAGCAAATGTTGATAAAATTAGCAATACTGCCATAAAAACTAAAACATCAACAACAAAAAACAAAATGCTTTTTGTTGTTATATATTCAGCAGTGAAATATTTATCTTTGCTCAAAACCATAAAAAGTGAAGAAATTGCAAAAAATGAAATTATAAAAGAAGCGAGAATATTTTTAAAACAATAAGCTTTAGTGCTATCGGCTAAAACACCAATAACACTGTTTTTTACACTTTCGGTTTTACTTAAAAATTCTTTTAAACTTTTCATATTCTCGCTCTCGCTTTTTATGTATTATTGAATATCAGAAGTACAATGAGGACATTTAACTGCTTTGATATCAACTTCTGATTGACAGTAAGGGCAAACCTTTGTTGTTGGCTCTTCTTCTGCCTCTTCTTTTTTAGTAAGCTTTTTGAAACTTTCTTTTGCTTTATCAATAAGATAAACAATTAAGAAAACAACAAATGCCATTAAAACAAAGTTAATGAGCGCTGTAATAAACGCGCCATATTTGATTGTTGCATCGCCGATTTTAACACAAAGACTTGAAAAATCAACTTTACCTAAAACCAAACCGATAACAGGGGTGAACATATTATCAACAAGTGATGTTACTAAATCTTTCATCGCAGCACCGATAATAACACCGACTGCCATAGAGATAGCGTCGCCCTCTAATAAAAAGTTTTTGAATGCTTTAAAAAATCCTGTTTTCTTTGCCATTTTAAATTACTCCTTTTTATTTTAAATTTATATCTTACTTCCTTTTGTACCTTTAGAGCCAAAAGACATTTTGTTCTCTAAAATATTGGTTTCAAAAGAAAATTTAAGATTCTCTTTATTTCTCGCTCGTTTAAAGCCGAGTTCAATCATTCTGCTCAACAATTCGCTATATTTAACACCCTTTGGCTC
>JAZRPX010000232.1:0-1663 GCA_045649445.1 Acutalibacteraceae bacterium
GAATGGGTGGCGCGCAAGATTGGCGCGTTGTAGAAGCAGCTTGTGGCGTAAATATTGCAAACTTGCTAACAAACTTTGCTGTTACTGGCAAAATGGGTGAAATCGAAGAAGTCAGAAAAATTGATAAGGCTTTTTCGAAGAAGTTTTCAGCACTACTTTACTACGATTTGCTCATTGGCGAAATCGCAAGTATTAGTGGCATTGAAGAAGTTTCAAAATTACCTGGTGTTGTTGGTTATCACCAGTGCCATGTTGTTGGCGACAAAATAGAAAGTTTTGGAACCGCAAACAACGTTGCAATTCGCTTTGTTTTATCTTGCGATTCGCTAGAACAATTTGTGCAAACAGTTAAAACTGCAAACGGCTTGATGCAAATAAAAGATACAAACGGAAATAATATGATTGCACCAATGTACAACCCAGAAATTTTTGGCGCAATTGATTAGTGAAATAAAAAACAGGAGTTCTTTTGAGCTCCTGTTTTTGTTTATAATTATTTAACTAATAAACTAATAGCGTACTTGGCGTGTTCACTTAAATATTGACCTTTTCTTGTGATTATTGCCGGTTGTCTAAGTTTCGAAGTGCCTTTTATTTCGAGCACTTTTATTTTATCCAAAGACTCATTGTCAATAAATTGCATAGGTAAAATAGTAGCGCCTACACCATAAGAAGCCATGTTCCAAGCCGTTGTAAGACTGACTACTTCAGCTGCGATGTCAGGGTGAATGCCTGAGTCAATACATAAATTTTCAAACAACTTTCGCATCTCTTGGTTTTGACCAACTACCACAAATGAAAGATCTTTGCATTCTTTGAAATCAGTTGACTTTTTGTTTTGCAAAGCAGGGTAGTCTTTTAATAAATCATCACTGATTACCAACGCGAGTTTGTCTGCATCGATCGGTGTGATATCAAATAGTGGCTCATCTACTGGCAAGTTTACAATCGCTAAATCAAATTTACCTTCGGCCGCTTCTTTTTTTAAAACCTCATTGCCTTCTTCTGCAATTTGGATTTGAACACCAGGGAATTTTTTGCGCAATTCTTTCGCGATTTTAGGTATTAAATAAGAACTACGAAAAGGTGTTGCTCCGATAATTAGTTTTCCTTTTTCGCCTGCAGCATACATCTGCATTGAATGATGTAACTGTTCTTCTTTATAGATAAGTTCTTTTGCTTCTTTGATAAAATGTTCGCCTGCAGCGGTAAGAATTGCAGAAGAACTATGTCTGTTAAAAAGCTGAATTCCAATTTCTTTTTCCAAGTTTAGAATCTGTTTGCTAAGGGCAGGTTGAGAAATGTCAAGCTTCTCTGCAACTGCTGAAAAGTTGCCAATTTCTGAAAGAAGAACAGCGTATTGTAGTTGTTTGAAATTCATATTTTCACCAACCTAATCGTTTTGTATTATATGTATAGAATAACACCACAACGAGCTAAAATCAAGCGAAATTTTAAAATATTTTTTGTGTTGACAAATAGCGAAAAATCGTGTATAATATAACCTATTAGATATAATGATTATAACAAAAAGGAATTAAAAAGGAGATCGATTATGCCGATATCATTGATTTATCTTGGTATTATGCTTGCAGTGATTTGCGGTTGGTTTTTGATTGTTAAAAGACCGGTTTATGAAGCAGTATTTTTAAGTTTTATCGTG
>JAZRPX010000233.1:0-21178 GCA_045649445.1 Acutalibacteraceae bacterium
AACTGCTCATCGGCAAAAGCCTCTACTGAACCACGCGACTTTTCAAGTGGTTTTCATTACACAATAAAAAACGCACTCATTTGAGTGCGTTTTTGTTTTGTGTATTTTGGTTTAGATATTAAAAACTTGACAAAATTACAATAATAGTGTAAAATTACACTATCAAGAGGTGAAGTTTATGAAAAAAGAAGAATTTATTAGCATTTGTGATAGAAAAATAAAACTCGTTAGAGCAGAATATTCTTTTTCGCAAGACAAGATGGCAAAAATCATAGGGCTTTCAAAGAAAACGCTTGTAGAGATTGAAAAAGGGCGTTCAACGCTTGGATTTATGGGAAGTGTTTGTCTTTGCTCTATTTTTTCAGATAGTGAAGTAATTGAATCAACTTTTGGTGGAAATCCTGAAGAAATTATAAAAGCGCTTTCTTTTGAAAATTTATCAGAAAGTTACCCAAAAACAATGGGTGGTAAAGTTTGGTGGACAGATGTATTGTCTGAAAACGGCTATAAAATTCAACAGAATTATATTTCAAAACATTATCGTTTGCTTGATAAAGACGATAAGCGTTTGATTTCGTCTTTTGATTATGATGAAATTATTAATGAATATAAAATAATAATTGGCAATAAGGAGTGATTTTTTGAAATGTTTAGTTAAAATCACAAAAATATTCTTTATTGTGTTATCAATACTTTCGGTTATCGCATATTTAATAGCCCCTTTTGTAACAATCGGCGCTGCTTTGAATTTAAAAACCGAAACAGATATAGAAATAATGACAACTATCGGCGAAGAAAAATCCTATCCTATTTATCTTGTTAACAATTTAGAAGTTGATAAAAACGGAAATTTTTATGTTTCTTTTGCAGATGGTATTATGATATATAATAAAAACGGAAAACCGTTGCATCATATTTATATAAAAAATGATTTTGCATTTAAACTTGAAGATTATCAGATGAAAGTTGCTGTAAAACAAGATGAAAGTAAAACAAAAATCTATACTTGCGATATACATAGCGACGGTGTTTATTATGATTTTGATTTTGTAATAAAACCAAGTTTTGAAGAAAGTTTTACTTATTGCGAAACCGAAACAGTAAACAAAAAATTTAAAAGTTATTTAAAAAATAATGATTTTAAATCATCGAGAGTCGCAATAAATAACGATAAAACTTACTATTATGCTTTTTACGGAAAAGTTATAGATAGCAATAATAATATAACGTCTCTTTCGTCTACTGTTTTTCCTGTTAGTCCAAAATTTTCTGTTAGAGTTTTCATCTTTTCTATAGTTGCGATTATTGTACTAAAAATCATACAAAAAAGAAGTAAACAGAAAAATCAAGGAGTGATTTTTTGAAAAAACGTTATTTTATAAATCTTTTACCAATCAATATTTGGATTTTGTGGTTTATATGTTTTTACGTTGCCCATTTTTTTCAATACGGGAATGTTGATTTGTTTGATAAACTTTTTTTAATAAGTTCATATATTGACCTTGCATTATATGTTTTGTTACCAGCCGTTTTCGTTATAATAAATGGGGCTTTAACTAAATCGTATAACGAATATTTTATATTAAACACAATCTTATCTTTTGCATGTGCAATAGGGGATTTGATTTACGGTTTGTTATATTACTTTTTTATATCTTCTGATGACGCAACACTTGCAGTTGCAACAGTTTCTACAATAGTTGAGTTTACGGTTGTGTATACATTAACCTTAATCGGTTTTGTAATAAAATATTTAATAAAACGGTTACAAAAAAACGCACTCAGCTGAGTGCGTTTTTGCTTTAGGTTTGTTTTTGAATTTCGGTTAAACTGCTGCGATGTCTTCTGGGGTAAGAATTTTTACGTTGTTTTTTGTAAGACAAGCGTTGCATTTTTCGTTGTCATCAACTCTAAGCACAACATAAGCATATTCTTTTGACGCAGTGATAAATGCATACATATATTCAATGTTAACATCGTCTTGGCTTAATGCGTCAACAACACGTGCGAGTGAGCCAGGAGTATCATCAACTGCAATGCCAAGAACTTCGTTGATAGCAACAACAAAGCCAGCATCGTTTAATGCTTTTTTTGCTTTATCTGTATCAGAAGCGATAATTCTTAAAATACCAAAATCTTTTGTATCTGCGATTGAACTTGCACGAATGTCAACCCCTGCTTTGCCGAGAATTGTTAAACATTCTGCTAATTTTCCTTTTCTGTTTTCAACAAAAATTGATAATTGATTGATTTTCATAATATTCTCCTTTTATACAAGTTTTCTGTTATCTATTACTCTTACTGCTTTGCCCTCTGAACGTTTGATTGAGTTTGGCTCAACAAGTGTTACTTTAGCGGCAAGGCCTAAAAGTGATTTAAGTTCTTCTGCTACTGCGCGTTCGTGAGCAGCAACTTTTGTTACAGTATCGCCGAACATATCTTCAGTCATTTCAACTTTAACTTCTAAAGTATCAAGGTTGTTAATTCTATCAACCTCTAATTGATAGTTAGAAGAATAGCCCATTTTAATAAGAACAGTTTCAATTTGTGAAGGGAACACGTTAACGCCACGAATGATAAGCATATCATCTGTTCTGCCTCTTGGTTTGCTCATTCTTACAAATGTTCTGCCACAAGAGCATTTTTTACGAGTGATAACACCGATATCACGAGTTCTGTAACGAATAAGAGGAAACGCCTCTTTTGTAATACAAGTGAACACTAATTCGCCTTGTTTATCTTCACCTAAAACTTCGCCTGTATCAGGGTCAATAACTTCGATAATAAAATGGTCTTCATTAACGTGCATACCGTTTTGTTCTGAACATTCATAAGCAACGCCCGGACCCATAATTTCAGTTAAACCATAAACGTCATACGCTTTAATATTAAGACTTTCTTCGATTTGTTTGCGCATTTCCTCTGTCCAAGGTTCTGCGCCAAAAATACCTGCTTTAAGAGGTAAATCTTTTGAATCAATACCGGCTTCTTTGATTGCCTCGCCAATATAAGCGGCGTATGACGGTGTGCAACAAAGAATGTTAGAGCCAAAGTCTTGCATAATTGTTATTTGACGAGCAGTATTACCTGATGAAACAGGAATAGTAACTGCGCCGAGCTTTTGAGAGCCACCGTGAAGACCAAGACCACCTGTGAAAAGACCGTAACCGTATGATACATGAACTTTATCACTTTTTGTAGTACCGATAGCGCAAAGTTGACGAGCAACAATTTCATTCCAAACATCAATATCGTTTTGTGTGTAGCCAACAACGATTTGTTTGCCAGTTGTGCCTGATGAAGCGTGAAGACGAATAACATCTTCTAAAGGCACTGCAAAAAGGCCATAAGGATAAGTATCTCTTAAATCTTGTTTGCAAGTAAACGGAAGCTTTGCTAAATCTTTAAGTTCTTTAATATCTTCCGGTTTAACACCTGCTTTATCCATCATCTGGGCGTAATAAGGAACGTTTTTATAAACATGGTTTACAGTTTTTATAAGACGTTCTTTTTGAAGTTCTTTAATGTCATCAACAGGCATTGTTTCAAATTCTTTTTGATAGTAGTTTTCTGCCATTGGTATCATCTCCGTTAATAGTCATAACCTAATTTGAAAGCTTTTTTATTCATTTCAACAAACTGTGGTTTAACAGATTGTTCAATTGCTTTAGTCCATTTTTCATAAGGAATATCAAAATATTTTGCAAGGCGGCCCATAAGAACAATGTTAACTGCCTTTGAACTTCCTGCCTCGTTTGCAAGAGTTAAAGCGTCAATAGCATCAACATCTGCGCCTAATTTTTCAATAGTTTCTAAAATATCATTAGGATACTGCGCCGCGCCGATAATAACAGGCATTGGGTCAATCTCTTGTGTGTTAACAATGAGTTTGCCACCTTTTTTAAGACAATTTATGTATCTTGCGCCTTCTAATTTTTCAAAAGAAACAATAAAATCTGCTTCGCCTTCGTTAACAACAGGTGAATAAACCTTATCGCCGAATCTAACATAAGTTACAACCGAGCCACCGCGTTGGCTCATTCCGTGAACTTCAGAAACTTTAACATCATAGTTTTCATTCATCAAGAGTTTACCAAGCAATTTACTTGCAAGAAGAGAACCTTGACCACCAACGCCGACAATCATAATACTTTTAGTCATTTTATCTTTCCTCGCTTTCTATTGCATCAAATGCGCACATTTGTTTACAAACATCACAACCAACGCAAAGGGTTGCATCAATATATGCTTTTCCGTCTTTAAAACTGATTGCAGGGCAACCAAGTTTCATACATTTTTTACAACTCTTACATTTATCTTTGTTAACAACAACTGGTGATTTGTGTTTAACTGATTTTAAAAGAACGCAAGGTCTGCGAGAAATAATAACAGATGGTTCTTCAACTGCTAACTCTTCTTTAATAACAGTTTCACATTCAGCCAAATTGTAAGGGTCAACAACTCTTACTCTGTTAATGCCACAAGCTTTGCACAAAGTTTCAAGGTCAACTTTAGCAGCAACATCACCTTTTATATTGTAACCTGTTGTTGGGTTTTGTTGATGACCTGTCATACCTGTAATAGAGTTATCAAGAATAATAACAGTTGAATTTGAAGCGTTATAAGCAATGTTTACAAGACCTGTAATACCCGAATGCATAAATGTTGAATCACCGATAACACAAACAGAATTTTTACAAGCATCTTTATCTGCTTTGTTAAATCCGTGAAGCCCTGAAACAGAAGCGCCCATACAAAGCGTTGAATCAATTGCCATAAGTGGAGCAACTGCGCCGAGAGTATAACAACCGATATCACCAAGCGCTGTGATTTTGTTTTTAGAAAGTGTGTAGAACAAACCTCTATGAGGACAGCCTGCGCACATCATAGGTGGACGAACAGGAATAGCTTCTTCAAGTTTTACAGCTTCGTTTTCAAAAATTCCAAACGCCTTTGCGATTGATTCTTGAGAGAATTCGCCGAGTGGTGTAAACATTTCTTTGCCGATAACATCAACACCGATGTTTTTACAATGAGTTTCAATAATAGGGTCTAATTCTTCTATAACATAAACTCTTTCCACGCTAGAAGCAAAATCTTTGATAAGTTTTTCTGGCAATGGGTTAACCATACCTAATTTTAAAACAGGAACTTTATCACCAAAAATCTCTTTAACATATTGATAGCAAGTACCTGATGTGATAATACCGAATGATAAATCACCTGATCCTGCTTCAACTCTATTGATTTCATCTGTTTCTGCAAACTCTGCTAAATCGGCAGTTCTTTGTTCAACAAATGGGTGACGCTTAATTGCGTTACCAGGCATCATAATATATTTAGCGCCGTTTTTCTCGTATGCGCCTAATTCTTTTTCAACTCTGTCTTCACATTCTACGATTGATTGAGAGTGAGCAATACGAGTACACATTCTAACGATAACCGGAGTATCAAACTTTTCTGAAAGTTCATAGGCAAGTTTAACATATTCTTTAGTTTCAGCAGAATCTGCCGGCTCAAGCATAGGAACTTTTGCCGCAATTGCATAATGACGAGAATCTTGCTCGTTTTGTGATGAATGCATACCAGGGTCATCTGCAACTGCGATAACCAAACCACCGTTTACACCTGTGTAAGAAAGTGTGAAAAGTGGGTCAGCGGCAACGTTTAAGCCAACGTGTTTCATAGCGCAGAATGAACGCGCGCCACGCAAAGATGCACCAAAAGCAACTTCCATTGCTACCTTTTCATTTGGCGCCCATTCGCAATAAACCTCATCGTATTTTGCTAAACATTCAGTGATTTCGGTACTTGGTGTACCAGGGTAAGAAGAAGCAACTTGTACTCCTGCTTCATAAAGGCCACGGGCAAAAGCCGCGTTACCAATCATTAACTCTTTCATTTTATTTCTCCTATATATTTCTGTTATCAACTATTCTTCTTGCTTTGCCTTCATATCTTTTTAAAGATTTTGGAGCAACCAAAACAACAGTAGCTTTAATACCAAGAATTGTTTTAAGTTTATCAACAGCGCCGTTTCTTAATGCATCAAGTTTTCTAAAATCATCAAGAAGAGTTTCGTCGCTAAGTTCAATTCTAACTTCCAAGAAATCAGTGTAATTTTTTCTTGTAAGAACAAGTTCATAGTGAGGTGAAATACCTTCAATAGAAGCAAGAACGCTTTCAATTTGTGATGGGAACACGTTAACACCACGGATTTTAAGCATATCATCGCTTCTGCCTTGAACTTTATCCATTCTAACATGAGTTCTGCCACATTCGCATGGTTCATAATTAAGACGAGAGATATCTCTTGTTCTGTATCGAAGCATTGGAATACCCTCTTTTGTGATGGTTGTGATAACCAATTCACCTTGCTCGCCTTTGTCTTTAACCTGCAATGTTTCGCTATCAATAATTTCAGGGATAAAGTGGTCTTCTGCGATATGAAGTCCTTGGCGCAAATGACATTCGCCTGAAACACCAGGTCCCATCAATTCGCTCATACCGTAGTTATCGGTTGAAAACAAACCAAAGCCCTGTTCAATTTTATCTCTAAGCTCATCTGTGCAACCTTCAGAGCCGAAAAGACCAATTCGAAGATTTAGTTCATCATTTGAAACGCCTAGTTCTTTAGCAACCTCGCTCATATACATTGCGTAAGATGGTGTTGAAATAAGAATTGAAGATTGCAAGTCTTTTAAAAACATAACTTGCTTTTCAGTATTACCTGATGAAATAGGAATAACTGAACAACCTATTTTTTCAAGACCATAGTGCAATCCTAGCGCACCTGTGAAAAGACCATAACCAAAAGAAATTTGTGCAACATCTTCATCGGTAACGCCAACGGCAGTACAAAAACGAGCAACACAGTCAGACCAATTGTTGATATCGTTTCTTGTGTAGCCAACAACGGTTGGTTTGCCTGTTGTACCAGAAGAAGCGTGAATTCTCACTATGTTTTTCATAGGTTGAGCAAAAAGCCCGTTTGGATATGTATCTCTAATATCAGATTTATTTGTGTAAGGAATATACTGAATATCTGAAAGTTGTTTAATCTTTTCAGCAGTAACTCCTGCATCGCCAAGACGCTTTGCATAAAAAGGTACGTTTCTAATACAGTAATCAACTGTATGTTTTAATCTTTCTAATTGAAGCGCCTCTAAATCGGCTCTTTTCATTGTTTCAATATCTTTTTGAAAAAACATTTAAATTTACTCCTCATCTTCAAGCGCTCTTGAAGCTCTTACTGTGATTTTTCTATCATAACAAGAGAAAATCTTGTCAATGTCAATGTTAGGTTTTGGTGTAATAAAGCTAACGATAGGAACTAAAACAAGTCCAATTACCATTGCTAAAACACCTGCGTTAATAGGGCTTTTGAAAAATTCAGGGAATATTTGTGGGCAGAAAAGATTTAAAAGCATAACCCCACAACCCGTTGAAAAAGACGTCCAAACTGCCGCTTTTGTTGCTCGTTTTAAATAAAGCCCATACATAAATGGAGCTAAAAACGCGCCTGCTAATGCGCCCCATGAAACGCCCATAAGTTGAGCGATAAATGTTACTGATGATTTTGCTTGAACAATTGCGATTATAGCAGAAATTGCTACAAAGAAAGCAATCAAAATTCTAATTGAAATAAGCTTTTGTTTTTCTGACAATCCGTTTTTCTTAAGTTGCGCTATAAAATCAAGCGTTAATGTTGAACCAGATGTCAAAACAAGAGAAGAAAGGGTTGACATTGATGCAGAGAGCACCAAAACAATAACGATACCAATTAAAATTTCAGGTAACCCTTCAACCATTTTTGGAACAATGCTATCGTAAACAATACTTCCGTTTTCTGCATATTCAGGTGTATAAAGTCTACCAAATCCACCTAAAAAGTAGCAACCTCCTGCAACAATAGTTGCAAAAACTGTTGAAACAATAGTGCCTGTTTTAATCGCCTTTTCATCTTTTATAGCATAGAATTTACCAACCATTTGAGGCAATCCCCAAGTGCCTAAAGAAGTGAGAATAACAACAAATAAAAGAGATAGCGCATCAGGGCCAAAGAAAGAGGTAAAAGCGCCTTGCATTTCAATTCCTTCTTCAGAAACTTTTGAAAGAGCAGCAATTGCTTGTGTGAATCCACCGTGGCCATTTAAAACTGCAACAACAACTGCGATAATACCACCAATCATAATAAGACCTTGAATAAAATCGTTAATAGCGGTTGCCATATATCCACCAACAACAACGTAGATACAAGTAAGCACAGCCATAACTATAACGCAAACCGAATAGTCAATATTAAAAGCAAGGCCAAAAAGACGAGATAAGCCGTTATAAAGAGAAGCAGTATAAGGAACCAAGAAAATAAAGGTTATAACAGCGGCAACAACTTTTAATGCCTTTGAGTTAAAACGCTTTTCAAAAAAGTCAGGCATTGTTGAAGAGCCAAGATGTTGAGTCATAACTCTTGTTCTTCTGCCAAGCACAACCCATGCGAGCAATGAACCTAAAAATGCATTGCCAAGACCAATCCAAGTTGAAGCCAGACCAAATTTCCAGCCAAATTGACCTGCATAGCCAACAAAAATAACTGCAGAAAAATAAGAAGTGCCATAAGCAAAAGCGGTTACCCAAGGGCCAACGGAACGACCACCTAAAACAAATCCGTTAACATCGGTTGCTGATTTTCTGCAATAAAAGCCAACGCCGAGCATTATTGCAAAAAATATTATCAAGAATATGTATTTTATCATTTCAATATTTCGGCAAAAACCGATATCTCTCCTTTTAGCATAATATATTATAATATTTAAACATTTTACTACAAAATAATAAAAAATAAAAGGGTTTTTACGCAAAAAGTTTCAATTTTTTTAAAAAAATGTTGATTTTTTCATGTAATTGTTTAAAATATTTAACAGAAAATAAAAACAGAAGGTGTTTTTTTGCGTTTTATTGATACTCATACTCATATTTTTCCTGATGATTTAGCGCCTCGCAGTCTTGCAACATTGGTTAATAAATTGCCAAAAAATATTCAAAGCGAGCTACCAACTTCGAACGGCACTTTTGATGGACTTGTAGAGTCTATGAAAAACAGTGGAATTGATATATCGGTTGTGTTGCCTGTTGTTACAAATCCAAAGCATTTTGAAACGGTAAATAAATGGGCAAAAGAGATAAATGGAAAAGATGGTATTATTTCGTTCGGTGGTATTCATCCTGATAACGAAAATGTAGATGAAAAACTAGAATATATCAAAAAATTAGGGCTTAAAGGCATAAAACTTCATCCTGATTATCAAAACACGTTTATTGATGATAAAAGATATATAAAAATCATCAAAAAATGCGTTGAAATCGGGCTTTATGTTGTTATTCATGCAGGTCTTGATGCAGGACTTCCAGAGGTTATTCATTGCCCACCAGATAAAACTTTAAATATGCTAAAAGCAGTTTATGGTGAAAAAACGCCTGAAAAACAATTAATGATTCTCGCTCATCTAGGCGGTTGCGATATGTATGATGAAGTGTTTGAAAAACTTTGTAAAAAGAAAGTGTATTTCGATACTGCGTTTTCGCTTGATAAAATAGATAAAGATTTGCTTATAAAAATCATTAGAAAACACGGCGCTGAAAACATTTTGTTTGCAACCGATTGTCCTTGGGGGTCTCAAAAGAAATTTGTTGAATATTTTAAACAATTGCCTTTAAATGATGAAGAAAAAGAACTAATTTCTCACAAAAATGCACAGAGGATACTCGGCGTTTAGATGTGTAAAAATATATTGTAATTCGTGGTAAAAAATGATATAATATATAAAAACAAAAATTAGGAGTTATAAAAGTGAAAAAATTTATTTGTATTTTAGCGAGTGTTTGCTTGATGTTTGGAATATTTACTATTCCCTCAACAGCAGAAGTAAAAGACCCGTTTGATATTTCTCCAGTTGATTTTGTTCAAAGAATCGGCGCGGGTTGGAATTTGGGCAAGGCGCTTGAAAACCATACTAAAGCGTATTCATCGGTTTATGAGCAAGAAACTGATTTTGTTAAGGTTGAAACAAGCCAAGAAATGATTGATTTGGTTGCGAATGCAGGGTTTAATGCAGTAAGAATTCCTGTTTCTTTTACTCATCAAACTGTTAAAACTGCGGCGGGTAATTATGTTGTTAAAACCGAGTATTTAAGCAGAATTAAAGCCGTTGCAAATATGTGTTTTAAAAACAATATGTTTGTTATTATTAATCACTCTGGTGATGATAGAGAATGGCTTAATATTTCTGTTTCCAATGAAAAGTTTGAAGAAGTTAAAAAGCAGTATCAACAAACTTGGCAACAAGTTGGCGAATATTTCAAAGATTTTGATGAAAAGTTGATTTTTGAAGGCGGTAATGAATGGGTTGCCGAAAGACATTTTGACGGTTGCGGAACAGGTAATGATTACTGTTGGTGGGGTTGTTCGCAAGCAACTTTTGATAGACAAAATGAGCTTTATCAAATTTTTGTTGATACAGTTAGAGCAACAGGCGGAAATAATGATAGAAGATTTTTAATGCTTCCAACTTATGGCGCTCAATGGTATGAACATCAGATTTCAAAGTTGTTAATTCCTAATAATGATAAGCATATTCTTATCGATATTCATTGGTATAATTATTCAGACCAAATGAAAGCGAATATTGTTGATGATTATGTTTCAAAATGGATAAAACTTGCTAAAGAAAAAGGTTTTGGCGTAGTAATTGGCGAGTGTGGCTTTTATGATAATGTGTCGGCTTCAACAAAAGAAAGCTGGGCAAATAGTTTTGTAAAAAAAGTTCGAGGCGAGTATAAAATCCCTATGTTTTTGTGGGATGATGGCGGCGATATGAAAATTATGATTAGAAAGCCAAACACTCCTCCTACTTGGACAACTAATGGCGCACCTTATGTTAAAGCAGTTATCGCTAATTCAAGACGATATATTGTCGGTGGGGTTAACTGCATTTTAGGCGATGTTAATGATAGCGGCGCTTTTGATGTGATGGATGTTTTATATTTGAGAAAACAACTTGTAAAATCTCTTAAAACAGAATTTGCCGCAGGCGCAGATGCAAATGTAGATGGCAAGGTTGATATGGCAGATTTGCTTAAAATGCGCAGAGTTTTAGCAAATTTAGAAAGATTTAATTATAAATAAGAGTTTGAAATAAAAAGATTTCAAAAAAATGTTGTGATTACTTTTAAAAAATGTTATAATGAATTAATTAAAATTAAGGAGTATGAAAAAATGAAAAAAATTATTTGTATTTTAGCAAGTTTTTGCTTGATGTTTGGAATATTTACTATTCCCGCAACAGCAGAAGCAAAAGACCCGTTTGATATTTCACCGTCAGCGTTTGTAGAACAAATTGGCGCAGGTTGGAATCTTGGTAACACATTAGAGAACAACTGGGCTACTTATAATTCTGTTTACGCTCAAGAAACTGCTATGCACGGCGCAGAAACAACTAAAGAAATGATAGATTTAGTTGCAGATACTGGTTTTAACGCAGTAAGAATTCCTGTTTCTTGGGGCCCTCAAACAACTAAAAATTCAAAAGGCAAATATGTTGTAAAAACAGACCTCTTAAAAAGAGTGCAAACAATCGTTGATTGGTGTTTGTCTAGAAATATGTTTGTTGTTATTAATATGCACCATGATGATAGAAAATGGCTTAATATTTCTGCAAAAGGCAACGAATGGGAAGAAGTTAAAAAACAATATAAAGACACTTGGGAGCAAGTTGCAACTTATTTTAGAAACTATGATGAAAAGGTAATTTTAGAAGCCGGCAACGAAATTTTAGCAACTTGTGAATTTGATGGTTGTAAAGCAAGTTCTGATTATTGTTGGTGGGGTCATTCACAGCCGTCTTTCGATAAGCAAAATGAGCTTTATCAAATCTTTGTTGATACAGTAAGAGCAACAGGTGGTTGTAATGATAGAAGATTTTTAATGCTTCCAACTTATGGCGCTCAATGGTATTCAAATCAACTTGGCAAACTCGAAATTCCAAATAATGATAAGCATATTATCGTTGATATTCACTGGTATAGCACTGGCGACCAAATGAAAGCTGCTACTGTTGCTAGTTATGTAGGAACCTGGTGTGATTATGCAAAAGCTTATGGCTATGGCGTTGTTTTAGGTGAATGTGGCTTTAATGATAGTGTTGCAGGCGCAACAAAGGTTTCTTGGGCAGAAAGCTTTATTTCAACTCTTCGTGGCGTTTACAAAATCCCTGCATTTTTGTGGGATGATGGCGGTAATATGAAGATTATGAATAGAAAATCAGGAGTTAAACCTGCTTGGACAACTAATGGTGACCCTTATGTAAAAGCAGTTATCGCTAATTCAAGACAATATATTGTTAAACCTGATGGAAAACCTGTTGTTACATGGATTTTAGGCGATGCAAACGATAATCAAAAATTTGATAATATTGATGTTTTATATTTGAGAAAACAACTTGTAAAATCTCTTAAAACAGAGTATACAGATGGCGCAGATGCAAATGTAGATGGCAAGGTTGATATGGCAGATTTGCTTAAAATGCGCAGAGTTTTAGCAAGATTAGAAACATTTGATTATAATTAATTAAAAGGCGGTTTTTACCGCCTTTTTTAAGGAGTAAATATGTTAGGTTTATTGAAAAAATATTGTGATATTCCTTCGCCTAGTGGAAGCGAAAATCTTTTGAGAGAAGAAATTTTAAAAGATATAAAGCCATTTGTAACAAGCGTTAGCGTTGATAATCTTGGTAATATTATTGCTTTTAAAAAAGGTGAAAAAACGCCCTCTAAAAAGGTTATGCTCGATGCTCATATGGATGAAATCGGCTTTATGATAACTAATATTGATGAAAATGGATATCTAAAATTCAATAATGTAGGCGGCATTGATTCAAAGGTTATATTCGGTAAAAGGGTTAAAATTAATAACGAAATTTATGGCGTTATCGGTGGTGCGCCTGTACATCTTTTAGATGCAGATGCTCGTAAAAAAGTGCAAAAACCTGAAGCGCTTTATATTGATATCGGCGCAAAAAGCAAACTTGAAGCACAAAGCAAAGTAAAAATCGGTGATGTAGCAGTTTTTGATACAGAATTTATTGATATGGGCGAGAAAATTTCTGCCCGTGGGCTTGATGATAAAGTTGGTTGCGCAATTTTAGTTGATATTATTAAATCTAATCTTGAATTTGATACTTGGTTTTCTTTTTCTGTGCAAGAAGAAATAGGTTGTCGTGGCGCAGCAGTAACTTCTTATTCTATCTCGCCTGATTGCGCGATTACCGTTGAAACAACAACTGCGGCAGATATTTTTGGTGTGCCTGAAGATAGACAAGTTTGTGTTTTAGGAAATGGAGTTGCGTTGTCTTTGATGGATAACGGTACGCTTTATGATAAAAATCTTGTTCATTCGGTTTTGGCTTTGGCAAATGAAAATGGTTTAAAAGCGCAACTTAAAACTGCTGTTGCAGGTGGTACAAACGCAAGTGTTATTCACAAATCAAAAAATGGTGTTAAAACAATTAATATGGCGTTGCCAACAAGATATATTCATTCGGCTTATGGCGTAGCAAGTAAATCTGATATTTTGAATATGAGAAAGTTAGTTGAAATAACTGCTAAAAATCTTGCTAACGGAGATTTATAATGATTTCTTTGGTTAACATAACTGATGGTTTTGTGGCAGATAATATATTTTTGCTTAAAATAAAATCAAATTTTCAACTTTATGAAAATCAGGATTTTTGCAAAACAGTGGCCCAAGAAATAAACGAAAAAACAGTTGCCTATATTAATGTTTTAAATGATAGCGCTACTGTTTTTTGTTATGAAAACGCAGATTTTGAAGAAATTGAAATGTTTTTGCTTTTTTCATCAGTAAACAATGTTTTTTGCAATGATATTTTTGCGAAAAATTCGCAAAAATACTGCTTTAATACAAGCGTTTTATTAAAATGTAAGCAAGAAACAAAAGGTGAAAAAATATATGAAAAAACTTATAATCCTGATTATAAATCGGTTTATAATTTAATTTCAAATGAATTTTCTTTGCCTTGTTATAATGAATTTGTTTCCGACCTTTCTTTTAGGTTGAATCATAATTCTTCAAGATTAATACAAATTGAAAATGGCGTTGTTTTCACATCTTGGGAAGATGAAAAAAACGCAATTATTTCATCAATTGCAGTTTACATAACAAAAAGAAGTGAGGGGTTCGGCTCTCGTCTTTTAAAATCAATGATTTTCGATTTAAAGCAAGATAAAAAAGAAAATATTTTTGTTTATACACAAGAAAAAACAGTTCCGTTTTATTTGAAAAACGGGTTTGAAAAAGAAGATAAAATTTTTATAGGAAAGGTAAAATAAATGAGTTCGTTTTTTAATATTTCCCCTGAAACTTTAAAACTCAGTAAGCAAGCAGAAGAAGCTTTGAAGGAGCAGTTTTTATCTCGTGATGAGATAACTGAATACAATCAAAATAAGGTTTTGAAAGCGTTTATTGATAATAACGTTTCGGAAAGTTGTTTTGGTGTCACAACCGGCTATGGTTATGACGATAAAGGCAGAGATACCCTAGAGCGTGTTTTTGCACAGATTATGAATTGTGAAGATGCAATTATTCGACATAATTTTGTATCTGGCACTCATACAATAACCGTTGCGCTTTTTGGCATTTTGCGTCCGGGAGATACGCTTTTATCTGTTGCGGGAATGCCTTATGATACCTTGCGAGGCGTTATTGGCATAACCGAAAAAGACGGTTCTTTAAAAGAATTTGGTGTGAATTATGACCAAGTTGATTTAGATAATCAAGGTGGCATTGATTATGATGCTTTGGAAAAACGTCTTAAAGCGTCACCCGTGAAAATCGCTTATATTCAACGTTCGCGTGGTTATGAAACAAGACCTTCACTTACAATCGCAGAGATTGAAAAGATTGTTAAACTTGTAAAACAAATAGCGCCTGAAACTATTGTTATGGTTGATAACTGCTATGGCGAATATGTTGAAACAAAAGAACCAACAGATGTTGGCGCTGATATTATTATGGGTTCACTTATCAAAAATCCGGGTGGTGGAATTGCCCCAACGGGTGGTTATATTGCCGGCAGACGCGATTTGGTTGAAAAGTGCGCTAATCGTTTAACAGCGCCTGGTATTGGCAAGGAAGTTGGTGCAACGCTCGGCACTTCAAGAGAGATGTATCTTGGCGTTTTCAACGCGCCTCATGCCGTTGGCGAAGCAATGAAAACCGCTATGTTTGCAAGTAAAATCTTTGAAATGCAAGGGTATGAAGTAACTCCAAAGCCAGATGAATATAGAACAGATATTATTCAAACGATTGTTTTAGGTTCTGCTGAAAATTTGGTTTCGTTTTGTCAAGGTTTGCAACACGGAATGCCTGTTGAAGCGTATGTTTCGCCAGAACCATGGGATATGCCTGGTTATGATGACCCTGTTATTATGTCTTCCGGGTCATTTACCGCAGGCGCAACAATCGAACTTTCGGCAGATGGTCCGATAAGAGCGCCTTATGCCGCTTGGATGCAAGGTGGTCTTAATTTTCATTCTGCAAAAACAGGAATTTTGCTTGGCATTGAAGCAATGAAAAACTAACAACATTTTTATTGATTTATGTGTTGTTTTATGTTAATATAAAAGTAATTAAAATTATAGGAGAATAATTGAAATGGAAATGGATAAAAACAAAGCGTTACTTGAGAAAGTAATGAGTGTAAAAAAAGAAATTTCAAAAGCAGTTTTGGGTAAGGATGATATTATAGAGAAAATCTTAACAGTTGTTATTTCAGGCGGTCATATTTTGCTTGAAGATATTCCGGGTGTTGGTAAAACAACGCTCGCTTTGGCTTTTTCAAAAGCAACAAGTCTTGAATATCAAAGATTGCAGTTTACACCTGATGTTTTGCCAACAGATGTAACTGGTTTTACTGTTTATGATAAGAAAACAGATTCGTTTATTTATAAACCAGGCGCAGCTCTTTGTAATTTGTTTTTAGCAGATGAAATTAACAGAACATCTTCAAAAACTCAAAGCGCTTTGCTTGAAATAATGGAAGAAGGCAATATCACAGTTGATGGTGTAACTCACGAAATTCCACAACCTTTTACTGTTATTGCAACACAAAACCCAATCGGTTATGTTGGTACACAAATGTTGCCTGAATCACAGCTTGATAGATTTACAGTTCGTCTTTCAATGGGCTATCCTGATGCAAATGATGAAATGAATATTTTAAAAGGCAAACAAGGTAAAGACCCATTAAATTCAGTTAACGCAGTAGCATCAGGCGAAGATATTATCGCTATGAGAAAAGCAGTTGAAGAAGTTTATACTGATGATAAAATTTTTGGTTATATAGTTAATCTTTGCAATGCAACAAGAAATACAGAGATGCTTTCTTTAGGTATTAGCCCTCGTGGCGCGGTAGCAATTGCAAAACTTGCTCGCGCACATGCGTTTATGGCTGGCAGAGATTTTGTTGTGCCTGATGATGTTTCTGAAATCTTTATTGATGCAGCAGAACACAGAATTGCAGTAAGCCCTAAAGCAAAAATCGGTGGTTTAACTGCAAATAATATCTTAAATGATATTTTAGCGCAGGTTAAATGCCCTGGTATTAACTAATTTTTAAAAAGGGAGTAAATTAATGATAATCAGTTGGCTTATTTATTTGGCAACTGCGGTAGGGTGTGGCGCATTTTTCATTTTTTATAGTGATTTACTTGCGCTAATTCTTCTAATATCGGTTTTATGTGTTCCCGTTTTGCTTTTCATCATTCATTTTTCAGCATTTTTCTTAACAAAAATTGAAATTGATTTTGATGAGAAAAATATGGGCGCAAACAAACCTGTTGATTTGCTTATAAAAGTAACAAATCGTTCTTTGTTTCCTGTTACTCATATAAAACTTACAAGCAAAATCAAAAACTTGTTTTTAAACACAGAACACGAATGTAAATTTGTAATAAACTCCGTACCGTTAAGCACAAAAGTTTTTACATACAGATTAAATTCTGAACATATCGGTAATATTGAGTTTTCATTGAAAAAAGCGCAATTTTATGATTTTTTCTCAATGTTTATGCTTTATAAAAATATTGATATTTCAAAAGTTGTTCCGCTTTATCCTGAAACTGTTTCTGTTAAAAGCGTTGTAAGACCAAACAATTGGTTTATCGGCGAGGCAGATAAGTTTTCTAATGCAAAAGCGGGTGATGACCCTTCTGAAGTTTTCAATATAAGAGAATATATAGATGGCGATAAGTTAAATAAAATACATTGGAAGTTAACCTCAAAAACCGATACTTATATGGTTAAAGAATATTCTTTGCCTGTTTCTGATAACATCTTTTTGTATCTTGATTTAAAAATTAAAGATACAGATAACGAAAGTTTAAATTTAGTTGATTCGTTGATTAAAACATATGCTTCTATCTCGTTGAGCTTTGCAAAAAAAGGCATTGAGCATTATGTTGGATGGTATAATTCTCGTCGCAATGCTTTTATTAAAACAAAAATCAAATCTGAAGCAGATGTTTTTATCACATTATCAAGAATTTTTAATGACACGGTTTTTGTGGAAACACCAAAATTTGAAAACTGTGAGTTTTTCGTTAAAAGTAAATATTCACATATAATTATGCTTTCTTCTAACAATGCAAGAGATGTTGAGAGTATGTTTGTGGGCTTTAATTTAAGTCTTTCTTTGATGAGCATCGTTTGTGTTGATTATGAAAAAGGCGAGTTGCCGATAACAGATAACACAAGGTTTATTCCTGTTGTTCCCGGCGCCGAAGATAAATGCCTCCACGGCATTAAGTTTTAATGGGGGTGGGGTTAGATGAAAAAAGAAATCGTTAATTCAGGTTTGAGTTTAACTCTCGTTGATGAATCCACCTCTAAAAATGCCAAGTTAGGCAATTCAATTATTAACTTTTTAACAAGGTTTTTAGTTGTTTTTTCACTTTCTGCCGGCGCAATTTTCACATTTTCATCAATGATGAATTTCAAGCAGATTGAGTGGATAAATTACTGCTTGATTGTTGCTTGTTCTTGCATTTTTGAAGTGGTTTATAAATTTGTTAAAAAGCATAATCTTGTTTTGTTTGCTTCAATTGGCTTGATTGTAGTTGCAGGGCTTTCATTCCTTGATAAAACTGTAAACGGCTTTAAGCTTCTTATTGACCAAGGCGTTGAGTCTGCTTGTACTGCAATGTATTGGACCGCTCCTGATAAATTGATGGAATGGGAAGATGCTTTAATTGTTGATACAACTTATGCTCTTGCGTTGATTTCTGTTTTGATAACAACGCTTGTTGCTTATTTCGTTGTAGCAAAAACCCAGTTTATCGGCGCGTTTTTAGTAACTTTTCCGTTGTTCTGCGTAGGCACAGTTTTTGCTTGTGTTGCAGATAAGTTGCCGTTTTCTTTGCTTCTTTCTGCTTGGGGCGCAATGCTTGTTTTGCATATTTCAAACCGACAGAAGAATACTATAAGGCATAAAAATTCCGATAAGAAAAATACCGAGCGCAGGGCAGTTTATGAAAGCAAAAATTCACGCTTCGGTGGTAGCGCGCTTGTTATGGCAGTTGCTATTTTCCTTGTGTTTACTCTTACAACAAATGTGTTGGTTTCAGTTGGTTTCCAAAAGGGTGAATCGCTTGAAAATTTGCGTAAAACAATAAAGAAATCAACTTTAAATGTTTATGACCTTATTACAGGCGTAGACCACGATGCTTCGCTAAAAGATGGTGATTTAACATCACTTGGTGACAGAAAAGCTCAAGGCAGAAATTATGTTACCGTGCAAATGCCTAATTTAAAAGAAACCATTTATTTAAAAGGATATGTAGGCAGTGTTTACACAGGAAGCAAGTGGGAAGAATTTGACGCTGAAACATATAAAGAAATTGTGGGTATAAAGAAGTATTTTGCTGATGTAAACTACTTCTTGCCAACAATAACCGGTGACCTTTTATACACCGATTTTGATGAAGAAAAAGTAGAATATGCAGAGTTTAAACTTTTTGATTTTCGTAGAGAAAAGCCGTTTGCTTATACGCCAAATGGCGTTATTTCAAGCCCATCTGTTACGGGCTATGAAGATTCATATGCAAAACCTGAATATTCTGATTCTTATAATTATCGTTCATATTATAAGTTGAGCGATTATCTTGCAATTGCGCATACATCAGGTTATAATTCAAGTTATTTTCAGGGTTATTGGGATGCTTATTGCGGATTTGTTTATAATCATTATCTATCTTTGCCTGAAGGCGTTGATGAGATTTATAATTTGAGTCTTGAATTGCAAGGTGAAACCATTTATAAAACCATTGATAATGTTAGAATGTTTTTATCGCATAACACAGAGTATTCAAACTATGCTCAAAAGTTAACCGAGGGCAAAGACTTTGCAACTCAATTTTTGTTTGATAATGCAAAGGGTTATTCACCACACTTTGCAACATCAGCAGCCGTTATGCTTCGTTCATTAGGCGTGCCAACTCGTTATGTTGAGGGTTATCGTATTTCGCCACAGCTTATAGCCCAAGCGCAAGGCAACGATGATTTCAAAACATTCACTTTAACTGATGGAGAGCACCATGCTTGGATTGAAATTTTCCATAAAGAGTATGGTTGGATTCCTGTTGAAGTAACAAATGGTTATTATTCTGGCTCTTTTGAAGATATGTTTAAACAAGCAGAAGAAGAGGCAGAAAAACTTAAAGAAGAAGAAACCGAAGAAGAGGAATCTGAAGAGCCATATGAAGAAGACCCGTTTGCAAACGCAGGCGAATCAGGTGAAGATGAATCGGTTGAAGAGCAAGAAGACGATGATTTAAAAGAATATCAAGAAAACAAAGTTGTTTTGATTTTGTTAATTGTTTTGGGTGTTATTTTAGCTCTTGCAATTATTTGCGCTATTGTTCTTGTTATTCGCAGAAGCATTATAATAAAGAAACGAAACGATTTCTTTACAAAACAAGTTTTTAATAATGATGATTATCGCAAACAGATTATTTTAGCATTCGAATTAATTGTTAGAATACTTAAATTCTTGAAAACAGATGTTGAAAAAGCAGCTTCGTTTGATGAATTCAAAGAGTTGATTCAAAATAATTTCTATACATTATCTGAATCTGAAGTTGATATTGATGCTGCATTAAGAGTTTATGAAAAAGCAATGTTCTCAAAACTTTTAATGCGAGAATCTGATTCTGATAAGGTTTTAGATTTATATGATGAATTCAGTTTTGATGTTTCTAGCCGATTAACCTTCTTCAGCAAATTAAAATGGATGTTTATTGATGTGTTATCATAATAAAAACCGAGTTCCTTTTGGAACTCGGTTTTTTATTTGCTATTCATTTTCAAAGATTTTCTCATCAATTTTCCTGTTGATGTTCTCGGGATTTTTTTAATTATTTCAATTTCACTCGGCACTTTGTATTTTTCAAGGCGTCTTTTTAAATGTTTTTTCAACTCGTTTATATCAAAATCATTTTCGTTTTCAACTTGAATGTATAACATCGGCGTTTCGCCTAAATCTGTTTCTTTTGCAACACAAGCGCAATCAACAATGCCAAGATATTTCATTGCAACAGCTTCAATCTCGCTAGGCAAAACCTTGTGGCCATTAACATCAATTATATCGCCAACACGGCTTACAAAATAATAATAACCATCTTCATCAAAATAAACAATATCGTTAATAATAATGTAATCTTCAGGCATAACCTTTTCGCTTAAAGCTTTTTTGCGGTAATACCCTTGCATATTCATATCGCCTTTAACTGCCATATAACCATATTCGCCTGGTTTAGTTACTTTTTTGCCGTTTTCATCAACAACAAAAACTTGCGAATTAACAGTTGGTTTGCCAAGACAGTTTTCATCGGCATTAACGCTTGTTAAATTAACAGTTATACAACCCGATTCGGTTGTGCCATAAACATTATAAAGTTCAACGTCAGGAAAACGCTTGTGAAAAGCGCGAATGCTCATTGAACTAAGTGGACCTACTGCAGTTTGAACACCTTTAAGATTTTTAATTGATTTTATAACGAAATCATCTTCAATGCCAATTAAAAAGTTTAAACTAGCGTTAACAAT
>JAZRPX010000234.1:0-4281 GCA_045649445.1 Acutalibacteraceae bacterium
TGTTACGGGTGACGCTTATGTTGACCACCCTTCTTTTGGTACTGCAATTATTTCTCGTGTTTTAGAAAATGCAGGTTTTAAAGTTTGTATTATTGCTCAACCAAGATGCGATGAAGATTACAAAAGATTTGGCGAGCCAAAACTTGCCTTTTTAGTTAATAGCGGTAATATTGACTCTATGGTAGCGCATTATACTGCTGCAAAGCGCAAGCGTAGTGATGATGCTTATACGCCAGGTGGCAAGGCAGGTGCTAGACCTGACAGAGCTGTTATTGTTTACTGCAAAGCAATACGACGCCTTTTTGGTGATGCAGCAATAGCAATCGGAGGTATTGAAGCATCTCTTCGTCGATTTGCTCATTATGATTATTGGGATGATAAAGTTCGCCCTTCGATTTTAATTGATTCTACTGCCGATTTGCTTATGTATGGCATGGGAGAGAAGCATATTGTTGAAATCGCAAACAGATTAAAAAATGGTGAAAGCATAAACGAATTGACCGACATTAAAGGCACTTGTTATGCAGTTAAAACTAAAGATTATACACCAATGTCAGTTAAAGAATGCCCTAGTTTTGAAGCAGTTTCTAAAGATGATGAGCAATCAAAAGAGAAATACACCATTTCTTGCAGAATTCAACAACAAGAGCATGATGCAGTAAGAGGAAAAACTGTTATTCAACGTCACGGTGATACAATTATTGTGCAAAATCCACCAATGCCACCACTTGATACAAAAGAGATGGATGAAGTTTATTCTCTACCTTTTATGAGAACTTATCATCCTTCTTATGAACAACAAGGCGGCATTCCAGGTATTGAAGAAGTTAAGTTTTCAATTATTCACAATCGTGGATGCTTTGGCGCTTGTAATTTTTGTGCGCTTGCATATCATCAAGGCAGACAAATTAGTACAAGAAGCCACGAATCTGTTATTGATGAAGCCAAAAAAATAACCGAAATGCCAGATTTCAAAGGATATATTCACGATGTTGGCGGACCAACTGCGAATTTTAGAAAAGACGCTTGTTCATCACAAAAAAACAAAGGTGTTTGTAAAGATAAGAAGTGTTTAGCGCCTGAAATGTGCAAGGCAGTTGATGTTAATCACGAAGATTATTTAAGCTTAATGAGAAAATTACGAAAACTGCCTAAAATTAAAAAGGTGTTTATTCGTTCGGGTATCAGGTTTGATTATTTAATTGCTGATAAAAACGAATCTTTTTTCAAAGAACTTGTTGAGCATCACATTAGCGGTCAATTAAAAGTTGCGCCTGAACACTGTTCTAACAACGTTTTAAAGCGTATGGGAAAACCTCCTATTGAAATTTATAACAAATTTAAAAAGAGATTTTATGAACTTACTCAAGGTATTGGCAAAAAGCAATATTTAGTTCCTTATTTAATGTCATCTCACCCTGGCAGCACAATAAACGATGCTATTGAATTATCATTATTCTTGAAAAAAGAAGGGTTGCACCCTGAACAGGTTCAAGATTTCTACCCTACTCCAGGTACTGTTTCTACTTGTATGTTTTACACGGGGCTTGACCCATATACAATGGAAAAGGTTTATGTTCCAAGAACACAAAAAGAAAAAGCAGAACAAAGAGCTTTGCTTCAATATTATCGCCCTGAAAATCGCGCATTAGTTCTTTCTGCGTTAAAACGAGCAGGCAGATATGATTTGATAGGAACAGGGAAAAATTGCCTTGTTGCGCCCGATAAACAAATGCAAAACAAATTTAATAAAACGACAAATAAAAAGCGCAATTTTAATAAAAAGAAAAGAAAAAAATAGGTTGGTTTGAAACCAACCTATTTTTATTTTATTTAATCTTTGGCGCTTGTAAAATTCCTTGCTCCCAAGGTAAATAGTTATCAGTCCACTCACTGCCATAAGTTCTCCAAGACTGTGAGCCAAACCAACCATATTTATCATGCAAAGTATTATGAAGTTGACCGAATGTATTTATTCTTGTGCCATAAAGTTTTAAAGTTATATCTTTTTTACCTGAAATATCTATGATATATGGGCTATATACAACTTCACCTAAACGCTCTTCGCCAGAAAATACTTCAACCAAACCACCTTTATATGATGGAATATGCAATTTTTCTCCACTTACGCCTTTTAAATGATATTCTAAATTATCGCCATAGAACAAAAGACCTTGAGATGAAATATCTCCGAATTTTAATGTTTTTGGAAGCTTATCAATAAATGGATTTTCAGTATCATAAACACCAAATTTACCGAGAATATACATATATTCTGTATATGTATTCTCTCCGAATGGCATCTCAACAATTAAAGTGTTAACTCCTTTTTTAATAACACCGAGCGCCACTTTATCAATACATTTATCAACATACCAACCAATTGGAGTGTTATCAACCAATTTTTTGTTAAATGTAATAGTGCAATCTTTTGCATTTTCAATCGCTAAAACGACATCTTTACATCTGATTTTGCTGACAAATTCACATTTCAACGTGATTTTATGCTCTGCCTTTGATTTTTTAGCATTAACCCAAGGTTGAGCCGCGCCTTCACCTCTTTGTTTTACGCCTATTCTCTGACAAAGTTCATTATCTTTGCGAAGAATATCACAAACTGGTTCAAACTCACCATCATCAAGCTTAAAACTTGCCCTATCAATAAGATAAACATTATCATCACACAATGTATATTTATTTTCATCTTGTACAGATGTTTCAAAATCAACTATTCTGCTTTGTGGCTCACATTTTTCATCATCTAAAACTTTTGCTAATCTAAGCATTACGCTATCATGAGCATAAACTTCTAGATATACAAATGTATAACCATTTTCAACGCTATATTTAACGCTATAAACCTCGCCATTTTCACAATTGTATTGGCTTGGAACATATTCGCCTTTGATTTTTACTGTTAATTTGCGCATTGATAAATCTTCTCTATCAGGATTAACTGCTTTTGCAATAAACAACCATTTATCATCGCCATCAACACGCATTTGAGCGCAATAATCGTTAACCAAAACACCATTTTCACGAATTCCGTAATCACGATATTCTTCTAATGTATCAACAATTTTTTCAATACCATATGGCTTTGTTTCAAAAAGTTTATAAAGTTCATTAGGAACAATCGAACGCTTACCATCCATATATTTTGGTGAATTACCAAACGCGATAACTCTTCCCTTTTGCTCTTTAACAGTTTTTAAAACTTCAACGGTTGTTGATTTCAAAGTTAACATTTCAGGAATAATTAACACATCATATTCCATTTTGTCAACAACAAATTTGCCATTTGCAAAATGAACATTTTGCTTTTCAAAATTACTTTCAGATACAAAGTCAAAATCAACGTGATTTTTAACAAGACGCTCGGTAAGCTTTGAAAATTCTTTGCAAATTTCTTCAACCTTTATATGTGTGTTATCGTAAGTACCTAATGTTAACCATAAATTACGGATTGGATGTAAAACTGCAACTTTAACATCGGCTTTACCTCTTGTTAAAATTGTATTAATTCTTGCAAAATAATCTTCAATTAAATGATACTTTTTATACCAAGCTGCTTGATAGTTAATAGACGCAGGATAATCACGCTTTGCTTCACCATTCATTGAAACCCAGGATAAATGTGGCACACGCAAGGTTACACCAAGAGCTGCTTGCCAATCACCATGAAGCTTATGACCACGGAAATCAAAATCCCAGTTTGTAACACCATAAAGTTCTGATAGCATTCCTTCTTTTCCGTACTGACGAACTGCAGACTGAACTTGTTTTGCAGTAGTAAATTCTCTCATATCACAAAGCATGTCCATTCCCGGAATACCAAAATTACGATATGCTCTCATCGCCTCACCAACGGCACCGCACTGTGAACCAAGTGTTGGCTCTTCCATCACATGACCTGTTAATTTTATTCCGTTCTCTTCGCACCACTCACCACAATTATCGGCAAATGCTTCAACGAATCTGTCGGTTACATGGTCGTGATAATTATATCTTGCAGTTGATACCGCCCCATCCGGCAAATCCCAAAAAAGTTCAGGCAATTTCCCAATTATGGAATAGCTATATTTTGCTTTGAAAGTTTCGTCAAAATCAAAAGTCCATGGCAAGATTATATCATCCCGGCTTTCTGCAAAAGCAAGTGTTCCTTTTCTGGTAAATTGTGGTTCATCAGTAAAAATAGACGGAACACTTTCCCCGAATTTTTCGCCCACTTCTTTTTTGTATGCTTCATGAGTTGTTTCAATAAATTTATCAATAGCCTCT
>JAZRPX010000235.1:0-11985 GCA_045649445.1 Acutalibacteraceae bacterium
GATTTGACTATAAAGCTTGTCTTCCTAAGACCGCTTGGCCTCCGACTTGCTTCCAGGCATCCTTGACACCGACATCGGCTCCTGCCATCGCACCAGGAATCAGACCGCCGTCATTGACAAGATTCCACTGATACTTGTTATATAACCAAAAGAACCACATCTACCATCAGACAAAGTTGCAAATCCTGCGCCAGTAATAATCGCTGTTTTACCTTTTAAGAATCCCATAATCAACTTCCTTTTTTATCATAATGATATTATTATACCAAAAAAATCGTTTTAGTCAAGTGGAAATTATTTTTCTTTTCTTCTTTCAATTAAACGAACAATAAAACCAAAAATAATTTGCACAGCACTTATGCCTAAAGGTAAAAACACCATATAATTCCACACAAAATTGGAAATGCTGTGAGTATCCACGTCATCTGAAATCATTGTAATAATCCCTAAAATGACACCCAATAACATAACAAATAATAACAAACAAGAAAAAATCCAAACTAAAATTTTTAAAACGATTCTTGTAACTTTACCAAATGCTTTATTTGGAACAATTAGTTGCATAAATGAAAACCAAGCTTCAACTATTCCATCAACAATTAACTCTAATAAAAACACAAAACCACCACCTTGGGTGTATTATATCACAAAATTTAAATCAAGTCAAAATTTTTCATCATTCATCAGCCGAATGCGACTTCATTCTTCATTTTTTATTTGAAAATCCGTTTTCTTTCAATGAATAATGAAGAATGAATATTGAAAAATGAATAATACAAACGAAAATCCGCCCTCTTTTGAGAACGGATTTTCGTTTGGAGCTGCTAACCGGATTTGAACCGGTGACCTCTTCCTTACCAAGGAAGTGCTCTGCCGACTGAGCCATAGCAGCATAATTAATTCGCGATATTTATTATATTGAAACTGCACTCTATTGTCAAGTGTTTTTTGTTAAATTCGACAAAATTTAAATTATTTATGAATTTCTAAAATTAACACTTTACTTTATTCACTATTTATAGTATATTATATATAACAAAATATTAAGTGAAAGGATTTTTTAAAATGAAACCTGTTTACAAAAGAATCTTACTCAAACTTTCAGGCGAAGCTTTGGCTGGTGAAAAAGGCGTTGGCCTTGATTTTGACAAAGTGCTTGAAGTTTGTAAAAGTATAAAAAAATGCGTTGATTTAGGCGCTGAAATTGCTATCGTTGTTGGTGGTGGTAACTTCTGGAGAGGTCGTTCAAGCGGTCAGATGGACAGAACAAGAGCAGATCATATGGGTATGCTTGCAACTGTTATCAATGCCCTCGGACTCGCTGATGGTCTTGAACAGTTAGGCGTTGAAGTTCGCGTTCAAACTGCTCTTGAGATGAACAGAATTGCAGAGCCATATATTAGAAATCGTGCTACTCGTCACCTTGAAAAAGGCAGAGTTGTTATTTTCGGTTGTGGTACTGGTAACCCATTCTTCTCTACTGATACAGGTGCTACATTGCGTGCAATTGAAATTGAAGCTGACATTATTTTCAAAGCAACTAATGTTGATGGTGTTTATGATAGCGACCCTAAAACAAATCCAAACGCAGTTAAATTCCATGAATTAAGCCAAATGGATGTTCTTGACAAAGGTCTTAAAGTTATGGATAGCACAGCTGCTTCACTTAGTATGGACAATGATATGCCGATTTTAGTATTCTCTCTTGAAGATCCTGACAATATTGTTAGAGCTCTTTGTGGTGAAGATATCGGTACTATTGTAAAATAATAAATAATAAATTAATTTTAGAGGTGTATAAATATGAGCGAAATTATTACAAGATGCGAAGAAAAAATGAACAAAACTATTGATGCGTTAGACAGAGAATATGCAGCAATTAGAGCAGGCAGAGCTAACCCTGCAGTTTTAAACAAAGTTGTTGTTGACTACTATGGCACTCCAACTCCAGTTGCTCAAATGGCAGCCGTTTCTGTTCCAGAACCAAGAACTTTAATGATTGCTCCTTGGGATGCTTCAACTTTAAAAGAAATTGAAAAAGCTATTCAAGCTTCAGATATCGGCATTAATCCTGCTAACGATGGTAAAGCTATCCGTCTTAATTTCCCACCATTAACAGAAGAACGCAGAAGAGATTTATGCAAAGACATCAAGGCAACTGCTGAAGATTCAAAAGTTTCTATTCGTTCTTCAAGAAGAGATGCTATTGAAAAAATCAAGGCACAGAAAAAAGACGGTGAAATTACTGAAGACGATGTTAAACAACTTGAAAAGAAAGTTCAAGATTTAACTGACAAATACTGCAAAGAAGCTGACGAATTAGCTAGCGCTAAAGAAAAAGAGATTATGTCAGTTTAATATAATTTTAGTTTTTAGTTTAAGGCGACAAAGTTTTTGTCGCCTTAAAAGTTCGTTTTTGAAAGGTATTTTTTATGTTTAACAAGAAAAATCAAATTGATTTTAATAATTTACCAAAACATATCGGTATTATTATGGACGGCAATGGTAGATGGGCTAAAAAAAGAAATTTACCAAGAAAAGCCGGTCATTCTGTTGGTGCAAATACTTTTAAGACCATTGCTCGTTATTGCAATAAAATCGGAATCGAATATTTAACTGTTTATGCTTTTTCAACTGAAAATTGGAAAAGACCTCAAGATGAAGTTGATGCAATTATGAAACTTTTAAAAGATTATCTTATTGATGCTAAAAACTTCAAAGATGAAAATATAAAGGTTAAATTCATTGGAGATTTAGAACCACTTAATGATGAACTTAAACAGTTGATTGTTGATGCTGAAGAAGGTTCGAAAGACGCAACCGGGCTTAATCTTAATATTGCTTTAAACTATGGTGGCAGAGATGAAATTGTTTTTGCTATGAAGCAAATCGCAAAAGAAGTTTTATCTTCAGATTTATCAATTGATGAAATCACGGAAGAAGATATTTCAAAAAGAATTTATACTGCTAATCAGCCAGACCCTGATATTATTATTCGTCCAAGCGGAGAATATAGATTATCAAACTTTCTTATCTGGCAGGCGGCTTATAGTGAATTTTGGTATTCATCTGTTTTGTGGCCAGATTTTAAACCAAAGCATTTAGACGAAGCTATTATAGACTATCAAAAACGAAACAGACGTTTCGGCGGAGTATAAAATAAATAATTAGGAGAAAAATAAATGAAACAAAGAATTATTTCTGGTGTTATCGGCGCAGTTTTAGTTATCATTGCACTTTTTGCAAGAGAAACCTTTTTGCTTAATTTAGTTATAGGCGCTGCATTAGTTCTTGCTATGGTTGAAAGCCAACATACAACTGGCTTGGTTAAAAACAATAAATTTATGATTTTAAACTGCATTTTTGCATTTATAAGCGCATTTTTCCCTCTATTTGGGTTTATGCCTACTGGTTTGCTTATTACTGCGATTTATATTTTTGCAGTTGTTTTACTGATTCTTTCAAGCCCTAAAACCATGGGATTATATCAAACATTTTATGGCATAGGAATTACAATTTTAGTTTCTTTTGGTCTTTCAAGCGTTTTATACATCAACAATTTATACAAAACAAGAGACTATATGTATGTTTCATCTGATTGTTTGTTTTTGATTCTTTTTGTGCTTGGTGGCGCTTGGTTTTCTGACATTGGCGCTTACTTTATCGGTAGCAAATACGGAAAACATAAAATCGCTCCTATTATTAGCCCTAAAAAAAGTCTTGAAGGAGTTTTTGGTGGTATTTTATCAACTATTGTTTGTGTATTGCTTATAGCTGTTTTCTGGAACATTGCTATTCTTGATGAAAATTCATATATTCAATATGGTTGGTTGATTTTATTATCTGCCATTTGTCCACTTGTTGGTTTAGTTGGTGATTTATTCTTCTCATACATAAAAAGAACGGTTGATTTGAAAGACTATGGCAAAATTATGCCTGGTCACGGTGGCATTTTAGACAGAGTTGATTCTGTGATTTTTGTTGCGCCATTTATTTCAATTATGCTTATGTATTTCCCTATAATAGTTCACAGATAAGGTGTGTTTATGAAACTTTCAATTTTAGGTTCAACGGGTTCAATCGGAACACAAACACTTGATGTTGCAAGAAAGCAAGGTTATGAAATCAAAGCTCTATGCGCAAACAAAAGTGTTCAAACTATTGAAAATCAAATTAGAGAATTTTCTCCTGAAATCGCTGTTTTAAGCGATGAAGGTGCTGCAAATGAATTAAAGGTCAAAGTTGCTGATACTTCTACAAAAGTACTTTGTGGTGATGATGGCGTTTTAGAAGTTGCTACTTTTGAAGGTGCAGATACTGTTTTAAACTCTTTTGTTGGTATGGCAGGACTTGTGCCTACTGTTGCTGCTATAAATGCTGGTAAAACCATTGCTCTTGCAAACAAGGAAACTCTTGTTGCAGGTGGCGATTATGTTATGAATTTAGCTAAAGAAAAAGGCGTTGATATTTTACCTGTTGACTCCGAACATTCTGCTATTTTTCAATGTTTACAAGGCGCTGCTCCTAACAATGCATTAAAAAGAATTATTTTAACTGCATCTGGTGGACCTTTCTTTGGTTTTGATCGTGAAAAATTAAAAAATGTTAAAGCTTCTGATGCGCTAAAACATCCTAATTGGGATATGGGACAAAAAATAACCATAGACTGCGCTACTATGATGAACAAAGGTTTCGAACTTATTGAAGCAGTTCATCTTTTCGGCGTAAGCGCAACTGATGTTGATGTTTTGGTTCATAGAGAAAGTATTATTCACTCTATGATTGAATACACTGATAATTCTGTTATCGCTCAACTTGGTGTGCCTGATATGAGAATTCCTATTCAATATGCACTTACCTATCCTGAACGATTCCCTTCTCCAGTTGAACAACTTGATTTAGCAAAACTATGCAATCTTTCTTTTTACGAGCCAGATTTAGAAGCATTTGGTTGCTTGCAAATCTGTAAAAATGCAATAGCTAAAGGCGGGCTTGTACCTACTGCAGTTAATGCAGCTAATGAAGAGGCAATTAAATTGTTTTTACAAGATAAAATTGGTTTTTTAGATATTGAAAGAATTGCTCTTGAAGCATTTGAAAATCAAAAACAAGTTGCATATTCAACTGTTGAAGAAGTTTTAGAAACAGATAAAATTGCAAGAGAAAACGTTTTATCAAAATATTTATAACGAGGCGATTAATATTAATTTATTAAATGTTTGGAACACAGTTTGGCCTATTTTAGTGGCTATTCTTGTGTTTGGATTAATTGTATTTATTCATGAATTTGGTCATTTTATTTTTGCAAAGGCATTTAAAATTAAAGTTAATGAATTTGCAATCGGCTTTGGCCCTGCAATACTTAAATTTCAAAAGGGCGAAACTAAATACGCTATAAGAATTCTTCCTTTTGGTGGTTATTGTGCTATGGAAGGTGAAGACTCTGATAGCAATGATGAGCGTGCTTTTTTTAAAGCGAAGGTTTGGAAAAGAATAATCGTTGTTGCTGCCGGTGCTGTTTTCAATATTTTACTTGGTTTCATTCTTATGGTTTCAACAGTTGCAGTTTCAGGTGCAACGCAACAACAAAACCTTATTGCAACAACTTCTATTGCCTCTTTTGAAAAAAATGCTACAACTAACAAAACTGGTTTAAAAGAAAAAGACCAAATTATAAAAATGAACGGCAGAAGAGTTTTTTCTGTTGATGAAATTTCATATATTCTTGGCACTTGCGAAGACAACAAAGTTAATTTGGTTGTTAAAAGAAACGGAATAAAAACAGAATTAAACAATGTTGAATTCCCACAAGTGACCTATGAAGGCAGAAAAATGCTTTCAATTGACTTTTATATATTAGGTGAAAAAGCTACATTTACAAACTGTGTTAAACAAGGTTTCTGGCGTACAGTTTCTATGGGCAGAATTGTGTTTATGTCACTTGGTGACTTAATAAGCGGTAAATTTGGATTGAATGAAGTTTCAGGTCCTGTTGGCGTCGCTCAAGTTGTATCTGAAGCAGTTTCAGGAGCTGCGGTTAATGGGCTTGTTGGCTTGGCTTCTCTTTTAAAAATTCTCTGTTTAATTACAGTTAATTTAGGCGTTTTCAATCTTTTACCTATTCCTGCACTTGATGGTGGCAGAATATGGTTTTTAATTATTGAATGGATTAAAGGTTCACCTGTAAAACGAGAAGCACTTGTTCATTCAATTGGTATGGTTATTCTTTTAGCATTTATGGTTTTGATAGTTTTTAAAGACTTATGGACCTGGATATTTTAAAGTGGTGATATAATTATGGCTTTTTATACTAAACAAGTTAACATAGGAAATATTGCGATAGGAAATGGTAATCCTATCGCTATTCAATCTATGCTCAACATTCCGGCAAATAATATTCAAGGCAATGTTGAACAAGCAATTCAACTAGAAAAAGCAGGTTGCGAAATTATTCGTACTGCCGTTCCTGATTTAGAATCTGTTCGTCTTATTGATGCTCTAAAACAAGCAGTGAACATTCCTGTAGTTGCCGACATTCATTTTGATTACAGAATTGCTATTGAATGCGCTAATGCGGGCGTTGACAAGATAAGAATTAATCCAGGCAATATTGGTGATGATGATAGAGTTAAGCTTGTTGTTGATGCTTGCAAACAAAAGAATATTCCTATTAGAATCGGCGTTAATTCAGGTTCAGTTGAAAAAAACATTCTTGCAAAATACGGAAAAGTTACTGCAGATGCATTAGTTGAAAGCGCAATGTATCATATAAAACTTCTTGAAAAATTTGATTTTGATAATACTGTTATCTCTATGAAAGCTTCCGATGTACAACTAATGTTTGATGCTTATAAAAAAGCATCTGAATTGGTTAATTATCCACTTCATTTAGGTGTTACTGAAGCAGGCACAAAATATAAAGGTATTATTAAATCTGCTTCTGGAATTGGTGGGCTTTTGCTTAATGGAATTGGTGATACAATTAGAGTTTCGCTTACTGATGACCCAACAGAAGAAATAAAAGCCGCAAAAGATATTCTCTCAAGTATTGGAATGAGAAGTGGTGGTGTTAACATTGTTTCTTGTCCTACTTGTGGCAGAACAAAAATTGATCTTATTTCTCTTGCAAAGCGTGTTGAAGAAGCGTTGCAAGATGTTGATAAAAATATAACAGTTGCTGTTATGGGATGCGTTGTCAACGGCCCTGGTGAAGCAAAAGAAGCCGATATCGGTATTGCAGGTGGCGATGGCTGTGGTATCATATTTAAAAAAGGCGAGATTTTAAGAAAAGTTGATGAAAATGATTTATTTTCTGAATTAATGAAAGAAATTGAAGGAATGTAATTTATAATGAACAAAAAAGTTATTGACGTTTTTGGCAGTGTGCTAAATGCAGAAATAAAAGAAAATATAAAAGATTTAACTCTTTCCTATTGTGGCATTAATAGAGAAAACCGTTTTTTGAAATGCGAGGCGGTTTCTAATAAATACATATATACCAATATAGCTCAAGATATTAAATCTCAAATTAAAGACGGAATGAATCTTAGCAATATAGTTTTTGATATTGTTTATGAAGGTGTTGAATTAAAATCTGAATATTTTGATGATATATTTGTAGAGATTAAGAAAAAATATTCTGGTCTTAACGGATTTTTTAATGATGCGCAATTTAATTTTGAAAATAATGTTTTGAAAATCAATTTGAAACATGGTGGCATTGAAATTTTAGAGCAATTAAACGCTAAAAAGAAAATTAAAGACTATATTAGCGAACATTTTAGTGTGTTTATAGATGTTGAATTTGAAGGCACACTTGAAGTTTCTGTTGAGGAAAACGAACAAGTAGCTAAAGCAGCAGCTATTGCTTTGAAGGAAAAAGAAGATGCAAAAAACGCGCCAAAAAAACGTGTTTATGATGCGCCACCACCAAATGATTTAAAATATTACCCTGAATCAATGCAATTGATTTATGGAAGACCGCTAAAACCAAATATTGAACCTACTCCTATAAACCAAGTTCGTCCTGATTTTGGTTTTGCAACTATTTGGGGTGATGTTTTTAAATTCGAAGCAAGAGAAACAAAATTCGGAAACAGATATAGAATTAGTATTTATATGACTGACTATACTGGCTCATATATAGTAAAAACACTTACTCCTATTGAAAAAAATGAATTTAAAAAATTAGAAGATATTGAAGGTAAAACTATCATTGTTAAAGGTAGAATTGATTATGACACCTTTGAAAGAGAAAATGTTTTAAACCCTGATTCAATTTGTGTTGTTGACAGATATTTTGAAACAGATAACGCTGATGAAAAGCGTGTTGAATTGCATATGCATACCAATATGTCTTCAATGGACGGTATGGCAGATGTTGCTGACCTTATTAAAACTGCTCATAAATGGGGCCATAAAGCGATTGCCATAACTGACCATGGCGTTGTACAGGCATTTCCTGCTGCTATGGGCGCTGTTGAAAAAATCAGAAAAACAGGTTCTGATTTTAAAGTAATTTATGGTGTTGAAGCATATTTTGTTAACAATTTCATATCTGCAGTTAAAGGTAATCATAACACTAAATTCGACGGAGAATTTATCGTTTTTGACGTTGAAACAACAGGTCTTTCCCCTGCTACAGATAGATTGACAGAAATCGGTGCTGTTAAAATTCAAAATGGCGTTATTGTTGATGAATTCAACACTTTTGTTAATCCTTTGATTCCTATTCCAGCAAAGATTACTGAACTTACCGGAATTAACAATGAAATGGTTGCAAATGCGCCAAAAGAAGATGAAGCATTACAAAAATTCATAGATTTTTGTGGCGAATCTATCTTGATTGCTCATAACGCAGATTTTGATATGTCTTTTATCAATTCTGCTGCTTCAAGATGTCAGATAAAATATAATCCAACTTATATTGATACCGTTCCTATGGCACGTTCACTTTTGCCTGACATCAAAAATCATAAGCTTGATACTGTTGCTAATGCGCTTAAACTACCTGAATTTAATCACCACAGAGCTTGTGACGATGCTAAAATTTTAGGTCATATTTTCATCAAGTTTTTAGATATGCTAGAAGCAAAAGAATGTAATTGCACTGATGATATCAACTCTGCACTCGCAGGTGGCGATTGGCGTCAACTTCGCAGATATCATATGATTATTCTTGCAAGAAACTCAGTTGGTCTTAAAAATCTTTATAAACTTATTTCTAAATCTAATCTTGAAACTTATTATAAAGGGCGAGGCGCTTCTATGCCTTGTATTTTGAAGTCAGATTTAGATACTCATAGAGAAGGTCTTATTGTCGGCTCTGCTTGTGAAGCCGGTGAACTTTATAGAGCAATTTTAGCAAAAAAACAATGGGGCGAACTTTTAGACATCGCTTCTTATTATGATTATTTAGAAGTTCAACCAAATGGCAATAATGAATTTATGATAAGAAACGGCACTCTTAATTCTGAGTATGATTTAAACGAACATACAAAAACTATTATTAAACTTGCTGAACGCTTAAATAAACCAGTTGTTGCAACAGGTGACGTTCATTTCTTAAAACCGGAAGACGCAAAATTCAGAGCAATTTTAATGGCTGGTAAAGGTTTTAAAGACGCAGATGACCAAGCGCCTCTTTATCTTAAAACAACAGATGAAATGCTTAAAGATTTTGCGTTTTTAGGCGAGAAAAAAGCAAGGGAAATTGTTATTGACAACACAAATTTAATTGCAAATATGATAGAAGATATCAGACCTGTTCCTGAGGGAAGTTTTCCTCCAACCATTGAGGGCTCTGACGAAACCTTGAGAGAAGACTGCTTTAGAAACGCAAAAGCAATTTATGGTGACCCATTACCTGAAATTGTTCAAAAGCGTCTTGATAAAGAGTTAAATTCTATTATCAATAATGGATTTTCTATTATGTATGTTTCGGCGCAGAAGTTAGTACTTGAATCAAACAAAAACGGTTATCAAGTTGGCTCTCGTGGATCTGTTGGTTCTTCATACGTTGCAACTGCAGCAGGCATTTCTGAAGTTAACCCATTAGCGCCTCACTATGTATGTCCTGAATGTAAAAACAGTGAATGGATAACTGATGGCTCTTATGGTTCTGGCTTTGATATGCCACCTAAAAAATGCCCTAAATGTGGCGCCGATTATAACAGAGATGGTCACGATATTCCTTTTGAAACTTTCTTAGGTTTCAAAGGTGACAAAGTGCCTGATATCGACCTTAACTTCTCTGGTGAATATCAAGCAAGAGCGCATAAATTTACCGAAACTCTTTTCGGCTCTGAAAACGTATTCAAAGCAGGTACTATTGGTACTGTTGCTTCTAAAACTGCGTTTGGATTTGTTAAAAAATACGCTGAAGAACGAGGTCTTATGCTATCAAAAGCAGAGATTGAAAGATTAACTCTTGGTTGCACAGGTATAAAACGAACTACAGGCCAACATCCTGCTGGTATGATTATTGTACCTAATGACAAAGAGATTTACGACTTCTGCCCTGTTCAACACCCTGCTGATGATACAGAATCAGATATTATTACAACTCACTTTGATTTCCATTCAATTCACGATAACATTTTAAAACTTGATATTCTCGGCCATGATGTGCCTACTATATATCGTTATCTTGAACTTAACACAGGTATTCCTGTTATGAGTGTGCCTATGTCTGATGAAAAGGTTATGAGTTTGTTTAATTCAACCGAAGCGTTAGGTGTTACTCCTGAACAAATCGGTTCACTTACAGGCACTTTCTCTCTTCCTGAACTTGGAACAAATTTCGTTAGAGGAATGCTTACTGAAACAAACCCTAAAAACTTCTCTGACCTTTTGCAAATTTCAGGTCTTTCTCACGGTACTGACGTTTGGCTTGGAAACGCTCAAGAACTTATTAAAAACGGAACTTGTGATATTTCTAACGTTATCGGTACTCGTGATAATATTATGGTTTATCTTATTCACATGGGAATGGATGAAGGTAGAGCGTTTAAGATTACTGAAACAGTTAGAAAAGGTATGATTGCATCTGGTAAAATTTCTCCTGAAGATTGGGAGAAAATGAAAGATGATATGAGAGCTTGTAATGTTCCTGAATGGTACATTGGCTCTTGTGAAAAAATAAAATATATGTTCCCTAAAGCGCACGCCGCTGCTTATATGATTTCAGCACTTCGATTAGGTTGGTATAAGGTTTATAAACCACTTGAATATTATGCGGCTTACTTTACTGTTCGTGGTGAAGATATGGATGCTGAAATTGCGCTTTCAGGAATTGATGGTGTTAGAGCAAAAATTACCGAAATAGAAAACAAGGGTAAAGAGGCAACGCCTAAAGAACAAGGTATGATTCCTACTTTACAAATTGTTATCGAAATGCTTTGTAGAGGCATAGAAATTTTACCAATTGATTTTTATAAATCAAAAGCAACTATTTATCAAATTGAAGATGGAAAAATTAGATTACCATTCAGTTCAATAAATGGTGTTGGTGAAAACGCGGCTATTGCTCTTGAGGAAGCCGCAAAAATCGGTGGTTTTGTTTCACAAGAAGATATTCAACAATCTTCAAATGTTACAAAATCAGTTATTGAAAAGTTAGACGAGCTCGGTGTTTTGAGCTTTTTGCCTAAATCAAATCAAATTAGTTTCTTTTAAGGAGATGTAAAAAATGAGCGAATGTTCACACAATTGTGAAAGTTGTTCTCAAAACTGTAGCGAGAGAACTAAAGAGAGCTTTTTAGTTGCTCCTCACGAAATGTCAAACATCAAAAAAGTTATAAGTCGGATCGTAGCCATGTCGTTCTGTGAGCCAAGGAGTTGACTATAAAGCTTGTCTTCCTAAGACCGCTTGGCCTCCGACTTATGTTCGCACAATTGTGAAAGTTGTTCTCAAAACTGTAGCGAGAGAACTAAAGAGAGCTTTTTAGTTGCTCCTCACGAAATGTCAAACATCAAAAAAGTTAT
>JAZRPX010000236.1:0-8678 GCA_045649445.1 Acutalibacteraceae bacterium
GGCGTTAAAATGTGTAAAAATTTATTTTTATGCAATCGTCAGAAAACACAGTTTTATCTATTGATGTTGCCTGGTGAAAAACCATTTATAACAAAAGAATTTTCAAAACAACTCGAAATCTCGCGAGTTTCTTTTGCATCTGCCGAGTTTATGCAAGAGTTTTTAAAAATCAATCCGGGTTCGGTTTCAGTTTTGGGCTTGATGAATGATAAAGATAATCGCGTTCAATTGGTTGTTGATAAAGCAGTGTTTGATTGCGAATTTGTTGGTTGTCACCCTTGTATTAACACATCAAGTTTAAAAATAAAAACAGAAGATTTAAAAACATTTTTAGAAACAGTTAATCATCAGCCGATAATGGTTGATTTGCCTTGTTATGAATAAATAAAAAGCGTTGAAATTATTGCAATTTCAACGCTTTTTTTAATTTTCAAATTCTCTTGTAAATTTTGTTCGGTATTTTTTTGGTGAGATATTCTTTTTCTCTTTGAATTGTTGAATAAAATAACTTGGGGTTGAAAAACCTAATTCATTTGCAATTTCAACAATTGATTTATCAGTAGCAGATAAAAGATGCTCTGCTTTTGAAAGACGATATGAATTAAGATATTCAGTAAAACTTTGCTTCATAATTTTTTTAAAGGTTCTTGAAAAATAACTGTAACTTAAATTACAATGCTCGGCAACCTCTAAAGCAGTTACGTTAGAATAATTCTGCGAAACATAATCTATTGCTGATTGAATGATTTTTAAGTTTTCATCAGAATAATCAAATTTATCAAGTGAATCTAAATTATTACATTGCCAAAATCTCAAAATCCATAAAAATATTTTTAAAACATTAGACCTTATAGCAATTTCATAACCATAATTTTCGGCGTACCATTCGTTCATAATATCAGACATAACATCTTTAATATATCTTCCGCCGATTTCTTCAGATGAAAAATATCTTTTATTATTAGAATCTTGAATAATAAAAGGCATCATATATTTTAATTCAAAAAGAGATTTATCATTTGAATATAAAATTTCAGGTAAAACCTTAATAACAATGTAATGTGAATCTGCCCTTTCAAAAGTTAAGGCATGGTTTTCGCCTGAATTAACGATTATTAAATCACCTGTTTTAAACGGAATTACTTTATCATTTATATAAACATCACAATCAGATTCAAGCGAATAAAGAATTTCAATATAATCGTGATAATGAAATCCCCAGGTTTCAGCGCTAACTTTATTTTGCTTTGCATGAATAGTAATGCAGTGAAACGGCATTTCAACACCGTTTCTTCTAAATCGCCTTTCTAATGTACTTTGCTCCAAAAAATCACCTCAATGACAAAAATTTGATATTTTTGAACAAAATCATTATACACTATTTTTTTGTAATATGCTATACTTTATTTGAAAAAAGTGAAAAAATATTTTTCGCATAAAAAAGGAGTAGATTTACTATGGCAAAAAAATTAAGAGTTGGTATTGTAGGTTGCGGTGGCATTTTTAACTGGGCGCATATCTATGCTTATCAAGAGAGTGACAAACTTGAAGCAGTTGCTTTTTGTGATATCATTTTATCAAAAGCTGAAGCTTCAGCAGAAAAATTGGGTGTTGATAAATCACACTGCTATGAAGACTTTAAAGAAATGATTGAAAAAGAAGAGTTAGATGCAGTTGATATTTGTACACCTAACTATTTGCATTCAATTGTTGCAGTGCATGCATTAAATAATGGTCTTCATGTATTCTGTGAAAAACCAGATGCAGTTTCTGTTGAAGAAGCTAAAAAAATGCAAGATGCAGCTGACAAAAGTGGTAAAGTTTTAATGGTTATGAGAAATAATCGTTATAATAACTATTCAAAATTCCTTAAAAAATATATTGCTGATGGCAAAATGGGCGAAATTTATACTGCTCGTTGTGGTTGGAGAAGACGCCGTGGTATTCCTGGTAAAGGTGGTTGGTTTACAACTAAAGCGCAATCAGGTGGCGGTCCATTAATCGATTTAGGTGTACATATGATTGACCTTTGCATTTGGCTTATGGGCAACCCAACTCCTGTGGCAGTATCAGGTTGTACATATTGCAAATTTGCTGATAATGATGCTAGCGCTGATTCAGAGCATTCAAAATTTGGTGAGGCAAGTGCAGAAGGCACATTTGATGTAGAAGATTTGGCAATGGGCTTTATCAAATTTGATAATGGCTCTTGTATGCAAGTTGAATTCTCTTGGGCTTCAAATATTGAAAGAGAAAAGAACTTTATTGAACTTCGTGGTACAAAAGCAGGCGCTTCAACTGATACAACTGATGATAAGTTCAAAATTTTCACAGAAGAAAATGGAACACTTGTTGATATCGTGCCAAAACTTCCAGAGGGTGGTCTTGGTGTTCATGCTCAAAACATTTTACACTTTGTTGATGTTGTTAATGGTGATGCACAAGCAGACTTTGTTCCTGTTCAAGGTGTTAATATGGTTAAAATCCTTGAGGCAATGTATAAATCAGCGCAAACAGGCGAAGAAATTAAACTTTAATTTAAATTAAGAGGAGTAAATATTTATGAAACTTGGTGTAATGAATCCTGTTTTCGGTGGATATACATTTGAAGAAGCATTAAAATTTCTTTATGACCATGATGTTCATGAAATGGAAATTGGCGCAGGCGGTTATCCAGGTGATAATCATTTAAAACCTGAAGAATTGCTTAATGATGATAAAAAAGTCAAAGAGTTTAAAGATTTAATGGCAAAATATGATGTAGAAATTTCTGCAATTGCTTGTCATGGTAACGCTTTGCATCCTAATAAAGAAATTGCTGATAAATTTCATAATGATTTTAAAAATGCTATTTTAGTTGCTGAAAAATTAGGCGTTAAAACAATCATCGGCTTTGCAGGATGCCCTGGAGATTGTGAAACTTCAAAATTGCCAAACTGGGTAACTTGTGCTTGGCCTGAAGATTATTTAGAAATTCTTGATTGGCAATGGAATCAAAAAGTTATTCCTTATTGGAAAGAGATGGGCGCTTTTGCAAAAGCTCATGGCATTGAAAAAATTGCTTTTGAAATGCATCCTGGCTTTGTTGTTTACAATCCAGAAACATTACTCAAACTTAGAGAAGCAGTTGGCGATATTATCGGCGCAAACTTTGATCCTTCTCATCTTTTCTGGCAAGGAATCGACCCTGTTGAAGCAATTAAAGCGCTTAAAGGCGCAATTTATCACTTCCATGCGAAAGATACTCGTATTGATGAAGCAAATACAAAAGTTAACGGTGTGCTTGATACTAAAAATTATGGCGATATCTTGGGCAGAAGCTGGGTGTTTAGAACAGTTGGCTATGGCCATTCAAAACAAGTTTGGAATGATATGATTTCAACTTTAAAAGCAGTTGGCTATGATGGTTCAATTTCAATTGAACACGAAGATGCGCTTATGTCTCCTGAAGAAGGATTGGAAAAAGCAATTGAATTCTTAAAAGAAGTTCTTATTACAAAACAAGCCGGCGAGATGTGGTGGGCATAAGTTTAGAATACAAAGAAGGCGAATGTTATGCAAAAAGTTTATAATGTAGGTATAATTGGTTATGGTGGAATGGCAGGTTTCCATTTCTGGTCATTAAACACATTTAGAGAGAAAGATAATATTAAAGTTAAAGGTGTTTATGACCTTGATGAATCTCGTATTGCTGCTGCGATTGAGCGTGGTAAAAATGAATTCGGGGTTGATAT
Source organism: Acutalibacteraceae bacterium (assembly GCA_045649445.1). Lineage (GTDB taxonomy): Bacteria > Bacillota > Clostridia > Oscillospirales > Acutalibacteraceae > RUG11462. Next base: position 3,735 of record JAZRPX010000236.1, read on the forward strand.
TGTTGGTTATTCTTCTCGTGAAGAATTATTAAGCGACCCTGAGATTGATATCGTTTTGGTTGCAACAACAAATGAGGTTCATAAAGAAATTGTTATTGATGCTATGCGTCATGGCAAACATGTTATTTGCGAAAAACCTGTTACTCTTTCAAGTGAAGAATTACTTGAATGTATGGAAGTTGCAAAAGAAACAGGCAAGGTTTTCACAATTGACCAAAACCGCAGAACAAATAAAGATTTTATTTTAATGCGTGATGTTATAGAATCAGGAAAACTCGGTAAGGTTTATCATGTTGAGAGCAGAGTTGAGGGCTCTCGTGGTATGCCAACCGGTTGGAGAACGCTAAAACATTTGGGTGGCGGAATGATGTTTGACTGGGGCGTTCATCTTATCGACCAATTGATGTATATGAACCAATCAGCAGTAACAAACGTTTATTGCAAAATGTTTAGCATTGATTACCCAGAAGTTGATGATAATTTCCATTTATCATTAACTTTTGCTGATGGCCTTTCAGCATTTGTTGAAGTTGCTACAAATAATTACATAACAAAGCCGCGTTGGTATGCTCTTGGTACCGAAGGTACTGCGAAAATCAATTCTTGGGAATGCGATGGCGAGATTGTAAGAGTTATTGATAAAGATAATTCATGGGATGAGCAGATTTTTATGACTGCTGCCGGCCCTACAAAAACAATGGCGCCACGTAGACCAGAATCTGTTGAAAAAATTGAACTTACAATGCCTGATATTCATATAGATGAATTAAGAATTGTTTATAAACAAATGATTGATGCAATAGAAGGCAGCGCAGAATTAACCATAAAACCTGAACAAGCGCTTAGAGTAATGCGTGTTATGGAAGCAGCATTTGAGTCAGCTAAGTCAGGTATGGCAATAAATACAGAAATTTAAGGAGTAAATATTATGATTAAAGTAACAGTATGGAATGAAAACTGTCATGAAACAGTTTGGAAACAACCAGAAGTTTTAAGACATTATCCAAATGGTATTCACAATTACATTGCTTCATTCTTGAAAGACGAATTTGAAGTAAAAACAGCATCTTTGTATGATCAAGATGGTAATTTGAATGAAAACGCTGGTATCACACAAGAGCTTGTTGATGATACAGATGTTATGATTTGGTGGGCTCACTGCAAACATCACGAAGTTCCTGATGAAGCAGTAAGAATAGTAACAGATGCAGTTAGAAGTGGTATGGGTATCATTTTCTTGCATTCAGCACACCTTGCAAAACCATTTAAAGGTCTTATGGGTACATCTTGTACTCTTCATTGGAGAGAAGATGGCGATTATGAAAGAGTTTGGAACATTGCTCCAACTCACCCAATTACACAAGGTATTGGCGAATACATCTATCTTCCTGAAGAAGAAGTTTATGGCGAGCCATTTGGTATTCCAGAGCCAGATAAATTAGTATTTATCGGTTCTTATCAAGGTGGCGAAGTATTCAGAGCAGGTTGTTGTTATAGAAGAGAAAATGGTAAAGTGTTCTATTTCCAACCAGGTCATGAATCACACGCTACATACTATATTCCTGAAATTCAAAGAGTTATTAAAAACGCTATTAATTGGGCTTATAACACATCAGGTAAGAGATTACCTCTTGATTGTCCAAATGTTAAACCACCAAAAGACTAATATAAAACAAAAACACGCTATCAATCGATAGCGTGTTTTTTGTTGTTAAAAATTAATATTCATCATAAACTTTTACTTCTTTGTTAGCAGCGTTTGTTTTTGCTTTAAACATCATAATGATAACCAAAACAGCAACAAAACCACCGATTACCCAACCGAAAGTACCGATTTCAAGTAAAACGCCGAGAACAAAACCGATAATAGCCATCAAAGCAATACCGATAACCCAGATTAACCAAGCTTTCATAAATAATAATCTCCTTTGTGTTTTTATTAATTTTAACATTTGAAATATGCTTTGTCAATGATTAAGTGAATAAAAATCAATCAAAAGTTAAAAATAATACTAATTATTTTTAAGGTGATTTTTTATGATAATGACAATTATAAGAATAACAATACTTTATCTTGCGGTTGTGTTTTGTATGCGAATAATGGGCAAACGTCAGCTAGGTGAATTGCAACCGAGCGAATTAGTTGTAACAATTTTGATTTCAGAGCTCGCCTCGATTCCAATGCAAGATCTTGATAGACCGATAACGAGTGGTATTATTTCAATTTTTATGCTTGTTTTACTTGAACTTTTATTTTCTGTAGTTGTTTTGAAATCGGGCTTTTTTAGAAAAATATTTGAAGGAAAAGCCGCAATAATAATCAAAAACGGTGTTGTTGACCAAAAAATGATGAAAAAACTGCGAATAACAATTGATGATTTGCTTGAGGGGTTGCGCCAATCGGGAAACTTTTCAATAAATGATGTTGATTTGGCAATAATGGAAACTAACGGAAACTTTTCTGTTATGCCAAAGCCCGAAAGTCAACCTGCAACAAAAAAAGATATGAAAATCAAGCAAAAAAGCAATGGGCTTGAGGTTGTTGTTATTTCAGATGGCAAACTAGTTGAAGAAGTTTTTGAAGAATTTGATAAAATTTCAAAAATCGATGTTCTTAATGAATTAAAAAAACAAAAACTTAAAGTAGAAAATGTGTTTTTAATGTGTGTTAATGAAACACAAGAATTTTTAGTTATTAGAAAAGAGAATTAAAGATGAAAAGGTTATATTTTGCGATTATTCTTGCTGTTTTGTTGATTTCAATAGTAAGTCTTGGCACATATTTTATAACAAGCGCAAGTGAAAATATGAATAAATTGTTTGATGAGATTGAATATTATGCTCAAAAAGAAGAAGTAGAAGAAATAACGCGTCTTTGCGAAAAAGCCGAAAATGAATGGGTTAAATATGAGAAAAAATTAACCTATTTTGTTGATCATTCAGATATATCAAAAATAGGAGAAGATATAGCTGCTTTAACGCCGTTTGCTAAAAATTTTGAAAAAGCAGAATTCTTCTCGCAGCTTGAAAGCGTGAGAATAAAATTAGCACATCTTGAAAAAATGGAAAGAATTGATGATTAATGAATTTATTAGTATCTATTGACTTTTTTGTTACAAAATTGTAATATATAAATATAAAAGAATGGGGAATTGTTTGATTTTATATTTATGAATATTAATTTAGATGAAAGACTGCTTTGTTGCGCTGAATTTGTAAGAGAAAACAGCGTTTTAGCAGATGTAGGCACAGACCATGCATATTTGCCGACAGCTTTGATTTTGAAAGGCAAAATCAAATCGGCGCTTGGGTGTGATATAAATGAAAAACCGCTATCTAGCGCAAAACAAACAATTGATGAAGCAGAAGTTTCTGATAAGGTAAAACTTCGTCTTTGTGATGGGCTTTGCGGTGTTGAAAAACACGAGTTTACAGATGTGGTTATAGCAGGAATGGGCGGCGAGTTAATTATTAAAATATTAGCCGATTGCCCTTACATAAAAGATGAAAAATACAATCTTATATTGCAACCTATGTCTAAAGCTTATGACCTTAGAAAGTGGCTTTGTGAAAATGGATTTTTTGTTGTTGAAGAAAAAGCCGCAGTTGCAAACAATAAAATTTATACAGTTATAAACGCGAAATTTATCGGCGAAAATACAGATGCAGATGAAAGTTTTTATCATTTTGGAAAGCTTCTTTTTAAAGATGATGAAAAATCAAAAAGGTATGTAGAAAAACAAAAAAATTCACTTGAAAAAAGAGCAAAAGGTATTTTGTCTGCCGATAGTGAAAACAAAATCGCAAAAGAAATTTTAAATATGATTAAAGAAATAAAATAAGGAGAAAAATATGGCTACAGTAGCAGATATTTATAAAATGATTGATAAAATAGCACCTTTTAATGATAGATTTCCTTTTGATAATGTAGGTGTTTTGGTAGGAGATGCAAACGCGCAGGTAAAAAGAATAGCAGTTTGCCTTGATATAACTCGTGATGTTGTTAAAAGAGCGGCAGAAAACGAGTGTGACCTTATTGTTGCGCATCATCCTGTAATTTTTAATAAGCTTTCATCTGTTACGGCAGAAAGCATTCCTTATATGCTTGTTAAAAATGGTATTTCTGCAATTTGCGCGCATACAAATCTTGATGTTGCTAAAGGTGGCGTTAATGATAGACTTGCTATTGCTCTTGGTATTGATATGGTAGAAAAATTAGTTGATAATGAGTATCCTGATACTGCGCCGATTGCAAGAATAGGCAATGTTGATGCGATTTCTCCAATTGATTTTGTTAAATTTGTTAAAACACAGCTTAATTCTGAAGGCGTAAGATACATAGAAGGCGCAAAAACAATTCGCAAAGTTTGTGTTTATGGCGGTGCAGGTAATGAGTTTATTTTACAAGCAAAAGCCGCTGGTGCAGATGCGTTTGTTACAAGCGAGATTAAACATCATCAATGGTTAGAAGCAAAAGACCTTGGTATAACAGTTATTGATGCAGGTCATTTTTCAACAGAAAATGTTGTTGTAAAACCACTTGCTCTTTTACTTAAAGACAAGCTTGATTGTGATGTAAGAATAATTTCACAGTCAGCGCCATATAGCGTTTTATAAAAAGGAGAATGAGTTTTGGCACTTGATGCAGCCCTTTTATCGCTTGTTTGCGAGAGTTTGAATGAAACTGCAATACAAGCTCGTGTTGAAAAAATAACAATGCCATATAAAGATTGCATTTGCCTTTATCTTAATAAACCAAATTTTAAAAAAACATTGTTGATTTCTGCTAATCCGAATTCTGCAAGAATTCATTTTACAAATGAAAAGTTTGAAAACCCTGCCGTGCCACCAATGCTTTGTATGTTGCTTAGTACACACTCACGTGCATGGAAATACTCGACCCCAATAAAATGCCGCTTGGCCCCTGATACTGACAAATATGGT
>JAZRPX010000237.1:0-3662 GCA_045649445.1 Acutalibacteraceae bacterium
GCGTTTAAACATTTCACGTAGATAAATGTACATAAAAGCAGAGGCAAACGCAATTTTTAAAATGACAACTGCAGCCATTGCTTCTGTCAAAAATTCAGCTGGAACTAAAGCAGTAAGCAAGTATAATGGAGAAGCGGCATAGTAAGAAATCAAAGCGATAAAGTTAGTACCGCCACCGCCTTGCCATGTATAAAGCAAAGAGCCACCGGTTTGTAGCTTTTCTTGTAATACTTTAAGAAAAGGGAAGTATTGATGCCACATATCAATAACCATAATTTGCTCATCACCAAATGGATAAAATTGAGCTTTATAAAATGCAAAAAGCATTAAAAATGTTGGCACCAAAAAAGAAATGAACACAAATCTGTGTTTGTAGAAGAATTTTTCCTTTTTTAACGGTGAATCAATTTTGTTTTTGAATAAAGTCATTGTTTTGCTCCTTTACTTTTGAAAATAAACAATTTACTAAAAATATAATTAAGAATTACAACAATAATTCCTGCGATGATTTTCATAAATATCAAATTTAAACTAATATAATTTGAAATTGTTAATATGGCAGACTCTAATAAAAAGGTAAAAAGTCTGGCTATTGTGAAAAAAACAAGCTCTTTTGTCGTTTCTAAAAACGAAGTTTTATCACTTTTAAATACAATATATTTGTTTGTAAAAAAAGCAAAAATCAACGCAATTATAAATGCTAAAGAATTAGCGATAAGTGATAATAGTGCGTGGTCAGAAGTAGGACTGTTAAGGGGAATTTTAAATAAAAAGCATAAAATCCAATAACAACCCCAATTAATAACCGTTGCTAAAACTCCGTAAAAAAGATAGGTAATCATCTCGTAATTAAAAATTTTTTGAAAAATATTAATTTTCATAATTTTTTTAGAAAATTTCAAATTACAAAACCATTTAACAAAAGAGAGGTTTATAAGAAAATTCCAAAAAGGTCTTTGTGTCATTATCAAACCCTCTAATCTAATTTTTGCAATATTTATTTATTATATATTCTTATTTATTATATATATTTTTATATAATATGTCAAGATAGTTAGATGTAAATTTTAAAAATAAAAAACCGCAGTAAAAACTGCGGTTGAAATGCTTATTAAATTAGGCATTCAATTAAGAATTTTATTCCAAGAATGATTAAAACAATACCACCGAAAACTTCGCCTTTATCACCAATAATACAGCCTAATTTGCAACCACAAATATAACCAAATAAACAGATTGAAAAGGTTATAAAACCGATGATTAAACAACTTATTAAAACTTCAAAAATATTGTTTCCTGCAAAAATAAATCCTGCAGCTAAAGCATCAATGCTTGTTGCTATTCCAAGAATGATTAACTCTTTAACTGTAATGTTTTCATTATGTAAATCTTCTTCATTTTTAAAGTATTCATAAATCATTTTACCGCCTAAAAATGCGAGAATAGCAAAACTTATAAAACCAAAATAATTCTCTAAAACATCATAAAAACTATTACCTACACAATAACCTATAAGTGGCATTATTGCCTGAAACAAGCCAAATACAATTGCTATTTTGAGAGCATTGGAAATTTTGATTTTTTGTGATGCTAAAGCTTTAGAAATTGATATCGACAATGCATCCATTGCCAGTGTTACACCTAAAATTAATGCGTGAATAATTATCATATTTAATCCTCTTGATTCACTCCAAATAATTTTCTAAAATTCATAATATAAAAGCCGCTAGGGTCTTGTAAAAAATTATGTTTAACTTTTTTTGCTTCTTCTTCACTGGAAACTCTTACAGTGAATCCCATAGTTTCAACATCGTTTTCTAACATAGAAATTTTTACAATATATTTACCATTGTCTTCAATAATATCAATCTTGTTATCTTTCAATCTTTTTTGAAGAAGAATTTCATATTCAGCAGCAGATAAAGCACTTTCTCTTATTGTGAAAGGAATATCATAGTTTAATTCTTTTGCGATTGTAATACCATTATCAGTTAAACTATATTCTTCATTTTCGTTTTTAATGATGTTTCCATCGCGTTCTAATTCTTCAATTGCTTGTGCAATATCGAAATAAGTAGCAATAGAATTATATCTAATTATATGACTGATTGTATCAGCAGAAAATGTTTTTTTAGTGCTAAATAAAATAAAACAAATTAAAATCTTTATATCTGTAACTTTTATAAGGCTACCTGGTTCTAAATTTCCCCAAACAGCTTTTTGTTTTTTGTTTCTTGCCAAATGTTTTTCCTCCAAAAATAAACTAAACAGATTCTAACATATTTTTTTAAAAAAAGCAACACTTTAATGTTGAATATAATATAAATTTATGTTATAATATGTTGAATATATTTTAGAAAGAGGTTTGTAATGCAGATTAATAAAGATCAAATAAGAAATTTTTGCATTATTGCACATATTGACCATGGTAAATCCACTCTTGCTGATAGATTATTAGAGATAACTCAATCAGTTGAACAAAGACAAATGACAGACCAATTGCTTGATAGTATGGATTTAGAGCGTGAGAGGGGAATTACTATAAAATCTCACCCTGTAACTCTCTATTACAATGCAAAAGATGGTAAGAAATATGAGCTTAATTTAATTGACACTCCGGGACATGTTGACTTTAACTATGAAGTTTCTCGTTCTCTTGCTGCTTGTGAAGGCGCACTTTTAGTTGTTGACTCTTCTCAAGGTATTGAGGCGCAAACATTGGCAAACACATATTTAGCGCTTGACCATGATCTTGAAATTGTGCCTGTAATTAACAAAATAGATTTGCCATCAGCTGACCCTGAAAAGTGTGCTGATGATATTGAAAACATTATCGGAATTGAAGCGCATAATGCTCCTAAAGTTTCTGCTAAATCAGGTTTAAATATTGAAGATGTTCTTCAAGCTGTAGTTGAGCGAGTTCCATCTCCAAAAGCAGATGACGATAAACCATTAAAAGCTTTGATTTTTGACTCTTATTATGACCCTTATAAAGGCGTAATTGTTTATTTTAGAGTCGTTGATGGCGTTATAAAGTCTGGTATGAATATAAAAATGATGGCAACCGGAGCGCAGTTTAATGTTGTTGAAGTTGGTAGAAAAACTGCTCTTTCAATGCAACCTTGCGATGAACTTCGAGCAGGCGAGGTAGGATATATAGCAGCTTCTATCAAGAACGCTTCTGAAGCGCGTGTTGGTGATACTATAACAACTGTGGAAAATGGCGCAGGTGAACCATTGCCTGGTTATCGCCAGGTGAATCCTGTTGTTTTCTGTGGTATTTATCCTGCTGATGGCGCTCAATATACAGATCTTAGAGAAGCACTTGAAAAATTGCAACTTAACGATGCAGCTTTGATGTTTGAAGCAGAAACTTCATCTGCTTTGGGCTTCGGTTTTAGATGTGGATTTTTAGGTCTTTTGCATATGGAAATCATTCAAGAAAGACTTGAACGCGAATACAATCTTGACCTTATTACAACAGCACCATCAGTTGAATATAAATTAAATTTATCCGATGGAACTAAACTTTCTATTGATAACCCTACAAATTACCCAGATCCTGCTACTATAGTAACAGCAGAAGAGCCGATTTGTAATGTTCATATTTATAGCCCTAATGATTATGTTGGTGCTATTATGGATTTGTGTCAAGAGCGTAG
>JAZRPX010000238.1:0-2039 GCA_045649445.1 Acutalibacteraceae bacterium
CCTTGGTTTGATAAATTCCACGAAACGCATCCAACAATTCCAATTGGTTGTAGTGAATACGGTTGCGAAGCTTTGAATTGGCATACTTCAAATCCTGTTCAAGGTGACTACACAGAAGAATATCAAGCATATTATCACGAAGAATTAATCAAACAACTTTATACTCGTAAATATATGTGGGCAACACATGTTTGGAATATGTTTGATTTCGGCGCTGATGCACGTGCTGAAGGCGGCGAAAACGGACAAAACCATAAAGGCCTTGTTACTTTCGATAGAAAATACAAAAAAGATGCTTTTTATGCTTATAAAGCTTGGTTGTCTGATGATCCGTTTGTACACATCTGTGGAAAAAGATATATTGATAGGGTAGAGGAAGTTACAAAAGTTACTGTTTATTCAAATTTACCTGAAGTTGAACTTTTTGCTAATGGCGAATCTTTAGGCAAAATCAAAGCTGAAGATCATTTCTTCTATTTTGATGTACCTAATACTGGAGTTACTGAACTTGTTGCAGTTGCAGGCGATTGCAAAGATACAAGTGAAATCAAGAAAGTAGATGAGCCAAATCCTGATTACAAACTTGTTGAAGTAGGTGCTGTGCTTAACTGGTTTGATATTACTGAAATCGAAGGACGTTTATCAATCAACGATAAGGTTTCAGACATTATGGCTACATTCAGAGGTAAACTTTTATTTGCTTCAATCGGTAAAAAAATAATGAAACAAATGAATAAAGGTGACAGTAAACCTGCTGGTTTTGAAATGTCATCTGATATGATGCAAATGATGGGTGGATTTACATTGCTTCGTTTAACTTCAATGCTTGGTATGATGAATGTTAGTTTTACAAAAGAAGAATTGTTAGATATTAATGCAAAACTTAATAAAATTAGAAAACCTAAAAAGAAATAAGAAAAGTTTGATAAATAAAAAACACTGTGGAATTTTCCACAGTGTTTTTTAAGTTATTAATTTTATAATTATTTAATTACTCTAACTGAAATTACTTGTTCAATTTCTTCGATTGCTTTAACAGCATCATCTGTTACATCAGCAATATCAACAACTGTATAAGCATAATCACCACGTGAGTTGTTTGACAATTGATCAATATTAAGACCTGCATTTGAGAAACATGATGAAATTAATGCAATTGTGTTTGGAACATTTTTGTGGATTACACAAACTCTTGCGCCGTTAACATCACCTAATTTAACATTTGGCATATTAACTGAATTGATAATTGAACCTTTTTCAAGATAGGCAACAATTTCTTTAGCTGCCATATATGCACAGTTTTCTTCAGATTCAGGAGTTGAAGCACCGAGGTGAGGAATGGCAATAACACCTTCAACGCCTAAAACTTTATCGTCAGGGAAGTCAACAACATAAGAAGCAACTTTGCCTTCTTCAAGAGCTTTAATAATAGCATCTGAATCAACAAGTTCACCACGAGCATAGTTGAGAATTCTAACGCCATCTTTCATTTTAGCAATTGTTTCTTCATTTACTGTGTGTTTAGTTGCATCGTTAAGAGGCACATGAATTGAAATATAGTCACAATTAGTGAAAATATCATCAAGTGTTGTAACATGTTTAACGTTTCTTGACAAGTTCCAAGCGCCATCAACAGAAAGATAAGGATCATAACCGTAAACTTCCATACCGAGTTTTTCAGATGCATTAGCAACTAAAACACCGATAGCACCAAGACCAATAACGCCTAATTTTTTCCCCATGATTTCAGGGCCTGCAAATGCAGATTTTCCTTTTTCAACGAGTTTGCCAACTTGATCGCCTTCACCTTTCAAGGTTTTTGCCCATTCAATGCCAGCAATAACTTTTCTTGAAGAAAGTAAAAGACCTGCTAAAACTAATTCTTTTACTGCGTTGGCATTAGCGCCTGGTGTATTAAATACAACAATGCCTTTTTCAGCGCATTTATCACATGGAATATTATTAGTACCAGCACCTGCACGAGCAATTGCTTTTAATGAAGCAGGTAATTCCATATCATGCATTGATGCAGAACGAAC
>JAZRPX010000239.1:0-10288 GCA_045649445.1 Acutalibacteraceae bacterium
GTTATGCTCAACTACTTCTCTTGTTGACTTTGAGCCATTTGGCAACTCAACTTCATCAACTCTTAGATTGATAATTCTGCCTTTGAATGCATATTGTTCATTAAGGGTCTTTTCAAAAAGTTCCATAAATTTTCTCCTAAAGGGTGGGTATTCTATGTCTTATACTATAACACAAAGAGAGTATAATATCAATGAAGTTATCAATGAAATTTATCGTCTTGGCGAAATTTTTCCGTTTGTTGATGTGTTTGAGATTGGAAAATCAGTTCTTGGCAGACCGATTTTAGCGCTTAAAATTGGCGCTAGAGATAACTGCGTTTTATACGCTGCAGGTTTTCACGGCTCCGAGCGACTCACAACGCTAACGAATTTATTATTTATTGAAGATTTTTGTACATCTTTGCAAAACAACACCGATTTTTCGCTTTCTTCGGCAAGAAATGCACTTTTTAATAAATCAATTATAGTTGTACCTGTTGTTAACCCTGATGGTTATGAGATTTCACTCAACGGCCCTGCAACTGCAGGTAACAGAGCAGACCTCATAAAACAAATTAACGGAAATAACGATATTAAGTTTTGGAATGCAAACGCAAATGGCGTTGATATTAACCATAATTTCGATGCGGGTTTTGACAAAATAAAAGAAATTGAAAGAGCGCAAGGCATTACAGGACCTTCTCCTAGAAGATACGGTGGCACTAGCCCTGAAAGCGAACCAGAAACAAAAGCGCTTGTGAATCTTGTTAAAAACAATAATGTTGTTGAAGTTTTGGCTTGGCACTCGCAAGGCGAAGAGATTTATTGGCAATATGGTGAAAACACACCCGAAAAATCTTATAGACTTGCTCGACTTTTTGAAACTGCGAGTGGTTACAAAGCGGCATCGCCTGCACCGAGCGCTTCTTACGCAGGATTTAAAGATTGGTTTATTGATAAAACAGGCAAACCTGGTTTTACAATTGAGATTGGCAAAGGGCAAAATCCACTTGACACAAATACTCTTTACTCAATTTATGAAAATTTAAAAGAGTTAATGTTACTTTCAATTTCACTAGCATAAAAAATTAAAAGGATTAAAGCATAACGCTTTAATCCTTTTTACTTTGATGTAATTACGCTTTATTAAGCTTTGTTGCAAGAGCTGATTTCTTTCTTGCTGCATTGTTTTTATGCAACAAACCTTTGCTTTGCGCCTTATCAATTGCAGTGATAGCAACTTTAACTTGCTCTGCTTTATTTTCAGCGTTTGCTTCGATAGCTGCATTAGCTTTTTTAATCTCTGTTTTGAGAGCTGAATTCATAGCTTTATTACGCTCAGTTTTTGTAGCGATAACTTTAACTCTTTTTTTAGCTGATTTAATGTTAGGCATCAGGGCACCTCCTTAAAAATTTTACCTTTTTCGGTAATTTGATAATCTGCACGAACTATAATATCACTTTTTACATAGAAAATCAAGAGTTTTTTTCAATTTTTTAAAATAATATTTAAGAAAATTGGATAAGTTAATAAAAAAAGAGGTGCTTTTATTGAATTTTAGAACCGACCTTGCGATAGAACGCAGAGAAATTTCTCCTCACACTGACGATGGCTTGAAAATAGATGAATTCACAAAAGAGGGTATTAAAATCACTGCTATTACTGTTTTAAACGAAATCGGTGAACGAACTATTGCAAAACCAAAAGGAAAATATATAACTATTGAAGCCGAAAAAAGTTTTGATACTGGCGAGCTTATCGACAAATCGCTTTTAAAGGTTTTATGCGAAGAACTAACAAAAATTTTACCTAATGGCTCGGCTATTGTTTGCGGAATCGGCAATCGCAGTATAACCCCTGATGCATTAGGGCCTGATTGTATTTCACATATTCTTGCAACAAGGCATATTGGTGAAGAATTAGCAAAATCAATTGGCTTTGATAATCTTCGAAGTGTTACTGCTGTTTCCCCCGGTGTTTTAGGGCAAACAGGCATTGAGGTTTGTGAATTTATCAAGGCGATTGCAGAAAAAACAAAGCCGGATTTTGCCATTGCTATTGACGCTCTCGCCTCACGCAAAATTTCTCGTCTTGGCAAAACAATTCAAATTTCTGATACAGGTATAATTCCGGGCAGTGGCATTTGCAATTCAAGAAATGAATTAAGCGAAAAAACGCTTGGCATTCCTGTTATTTCAATCGGTGTGCCTACTGTTGTTGATGCAAACACACTTGTTAATGATATAGCCGAAACCGAAACCTACTATAAAGATGCTTCAAGTATGATTGTAACGCCAAAAGAGATTGATTTGCTTATTGAGCGAAGCGCTCGGCTTATTTCTCACTCAATAAACTGCGTTTTACAACCCGATATAGATGAAAAATCATTGCTTATGTTAACAGAATGACCCCCTTGTCATCCTGAGCGTAGTCGAAGGATCTTAACGCAACCCCTCCACCATTTAAGATGGTTCGGCTTCGCTCACCATGACACGAGATAAGATTGTAGGTAAACAAAAACGAGTTCCTTTTGGGAACTCGTTTTTAAATTACTCTTTTGTTGAATAGTTAGGGCTTTCTTTTGTAATAGAAATATCATGTGGATGAGATTCTTTAAGACCAGCGCCTGTGATTTTAACGAATTTAGCATTCTTTTGAAGTTCTGGAATTGTTTTGCAACCACAATAACCCATACCTGAACGGATACCACCAATAAGTTGGAATACTGTATCAGAAAGCAATCCTTTATAAGGTACACGACCTTCAACGCCTTCTGGAACGAGCTTTTTAGCGCCATCTTGGAAATAACGGTCTTTTGAACCATCATTCATAGCGGCAATTGAACCCATACCACGATAAACTTTAAAGTTTCTACCTTGATAAATTTCCATAGCGCCAGGTGACTCTTCACAACCTGCAAAGAGAGAACCGAGCATTACACAGTTTGCACCTGCTGCAAGCGCTTTAACAATATCACCTGAATATTTAATACCACCATCAGCGATAACAGGAACATCATATTTAGCAGCAACTTTTGCAACGTCATAAACTGCAGTAACCTGTGGAACACCGATACCTGCGATAATACGAGTTGTACAAATAGAACCAGGACCAATACCAACTTTGAGGGCATCAGCACCTGCTTTGATAAGGTCTTCAGCGGCTTCAGCAGTTGCAATGTTGCCTGCAACGAGTGTGATATCAGGGAATTCTGCTTTGATTGCCTTAACTGCATCAATAATATTTTGTGAATGGCCATGAGCAGAGTCAAGAGACAATACATCTGCTTGAGCTTCAACACAAGCACGAACTCTATCCATCATATTAGCAGTAACACCGATAGCAGCGCCACAAAGAAGTCTTCCTTTTTCATCTTTAGCAGCGTTTGGATACATAACTGCTTTTTCGATATCTTTAATTGTAATAAGACCTTTTAAATTATTTTCATCATCAACAATAGGTAATTTTTCAATTCTATGTTGACGCAAAATCTCTTGCGCTTCTTCAAGAGTTGTGCCAACAGGAGCAGTAACAAGGTTTTCCTTTGTCATAACTTCGCTGATTTTGATATCAAAATTGGTCATAAATCTTAAATCACGATTTGTTAAAATACCAACTAATTTGCCATTTTCACAAATTGGCACACCTGAAATGCGGAATTTTGCCATAAGCTCATTTGCATCAGAAACGAGATGGTCAGGTGAAAGATAAAATGGATTAACAATAACGCCATTTTCTGAACGTTTTACTTTATCAATTTCTTCAAACTGCTGTTCAATAGACATATTCTTATGAATGATACCAATACCGCCCTCACGAGCAATAGCAATAGCCATTCTTGACTCGGTAACTGTATCCATAGCAGCTGTTAAAAGTGGAGTGTTAAGAGTGATTTTTTTAGAAAGCTTTGTTTTGAGCTCGATATCTCTTGGAATAACCTGTGAATAAGCAGGAACTAAAAGAACATCGTCAAAAGTTAAGCCCTCTTTTACGAATTTTTCATCGAAGTTTGTATTAACCATAAAGCTACCTCCTGTATGTTTAAATATTTTTATAATTTTATCACTAATAAACCCTATTGTCAACAGTAATTTTCAATTTTTTTTGCTTTAGTTGGAAAAAATAATACCAACTATATTTTATTGCAAAGAAAAGCCCTTTTTAATATGATAATAAAGAGGTGTTGTTTTTTGTATATTGAAGTTTTAAATGAAAAAAGATTAAAGGTTGAACTTTTATTAGAAGATATGCAAAAACTTAATATAGATAGGAATTCGTTTCTTATTAAAGACATAAATGCAAAACGCGCTTTAAAATCCATTTTAAAAGATGCCTACTTGCAGACGGGTTTTGATATTTTTAATGCTCAGCTTACTGTAGAAATATTCCCTACCGTTGACGATGGGTGTTTAATTATTTTCACAAGAAAAATGCCGCGCCGATTTAAAGCAACGGCAATTAAAGAGCGATGTGTTTTTACTTTTTCTTCTATCGATAACTTGCTTGATTGCTTAAAAATTATTTTACATAAAGAAAGTTTAATGCAAAGCGTTGTTTATAGATTAAAATCAACTTATTATTTAGTTTTAGATAATCGTTTGCGTTTTGATAAGTCTATTTTGCTTATAATAGATGAGTTTTCTAACGGCAAATCAAATGTTTTAAAATCATATTTAGATGAACACGCTGAATTAGTTTTTAAAAAAATATAGATTTTTTTAAAAATATGTGGTAAACTATTTGTAACAAATAAATTTGGAGGTAAATTTTATGGAATTAAAAGGTACAAAAACAGAAAAAAATTTATTAGAAGCATTTGCTGGCGAAAGCATGGCAAGAAATAAATACACTTATTATGCTTCAAAAGCTAAAAAAGATGGTTTTGTTCAAATTTCTAAAATCTTTGAAGAAACTGCTGCAAACGAAAAAGAACATGCTAAAATGTGGTACAAATATCTTAATGGCGGTAGCGTTAGTGATACTGCTACTAACTTAAAAGATGCTGCTGAAGGCGAAAACTTTGAGTGGACAGATATGTATGCAAGAATGGCTAAAGAAGCTAGAGAAGAAGGTTTTGAAGAAATCGCTTTAAAATTCGAATATGTTGCTAAAGTTGAAAAAGAACACGAAGAGCGCTATAGAAAACTTTTAGCAAACGTTGAAGGCGACCTCGTTTTCTCAAAAGATGGCGATGTTATTTGGCAATGTATCAACTGTGGTCATATTGTTGTTGGCAAAAAAGCTCCAGAAGTTTGCCCAACTTGTAACCACCCACAATCATATTTCCAAGTTAAACCTGAAAACTATTAATCTAAATCAAGATCAAACAAAAACGAGTTCCTTTTGGAACTCGTTTTTTTAATTTGTTTTTGCTATGCACGCGCAATATATTTTGGTAACGCCCTCAATTCGCAAAACTTTTGCACATTCATTAAGTGTTGCGCCACTCGTCATAATGTCATCAACTAATAGCACCCTTTGATATTCTATTGGAATAGGATTTGCTTTATAAATTCCCTTTACATTTTTTCGTCTTTCCTTAAATGTAAGACTATGTTGTGGTTTGGCCTCTTTACATTGTACTAGCGCTTTATCAAGAACAGGAATGTTCAACTGATTTGATAACTCATCACATATAACCTGTGTTTGATTAAATCCTTTTTGCTTTAATTTTGATTTATATATCGGCACAGGAATTATTGCATCAAATTTTACGTCTTTATACTTTTTAGCCATAATATCAAGCATATATTTAACAAAAAATTCTACTACCCTTTTATCTTTAAACCACTTAATATGCAAAACTGCGTTTTTAAGGGGCGCTTTATAAACAAACGGCGCTACACTCCTGAAATAAAATTTTGGATGAGATTTGCAATCGCATTTTTCTTTTAAATTAAAACAAATTTTACATCGCTCCCCACTTGTTAGCTCAAATTTTTCAAAACATTCATTGCAAAACAAATCGAGCGCAGGAATAACGCGTTTACAACAAGGGCATTTATTCGGGAAGAAAATATGCAATAATTTAAGTTTTGTTGTTTCTTTCATAGCGCTCACCCCTTTTTGAAAAATATATTACTGAGATATTATAACACATCTTTATTTTTTTAAACAACAAAAATCGAGCATTTTATAAGTTTTGTGAACAAATTTCACAAAAATGCATTGTGAAATTTGTTCACATATACAAAATAAATTCAAAATTGTGAAAAAACTTGACATTGCTTTTGAAAAAGTTTATACTTGCAAATGTGAAGTTTTTTCACAATCACTTTTATTACAGAGGAAATAAAAATGTTTAAAATTAACGAAGATATAATTATCAACGAAGATGGAAAACCAATTAAAACTTATGGAATCACTTGCAACGACCGTATAATTAAAGATGTTTCGACAGACAAACAAAAGGTTGAAACGCTTATTGATTTATGCAACAAAAACCAAGTGTCACACATTCATTTAGATGATATTATTGATGATTTTTTAGTTGATTTACAAGTGTAAACTTAATAAAATTACGCTTTCAAAAATTTATTTAGACAATTTAATTCTATTTATAATAGAACTTTTCACTTTTTCTAGATATAATTCTATTGAAAATAGTGTTGATTTAGTTTATAATAGATTTAGAAAGTGAGTGATGATATTGAGCAAGGCAATTAATTTTGCAGAGAATTTGAGATATTTTAGAACAAAGTGCAAACTAACTCAAAAGCAACTTGGCAATTTTATTGGCTACACTGAAAAATCTATCAGTCAATGGGAACAAGGCAACGCTCTTCCTACAATGGATACCTTTTTAAAACTTATTGACATATTTCATATAACGCTTGACGAATTGATGTTTGAAAAGAATTCCTGTTATTATTTTTTAGGAATTGATGGTGGTGGAACAAAAACTGCTTTTAAACTAATAGATGAAAATGGAACTATGGTTAACCAAGTTTACAAAGGTTCAAGCAATCCCAACGACATAGGATTAGAAAACACTTTTCAAGTGCTTAATGATGGAATTAAAGAAGTTTGTTATACCATTCCCTATTCTCAAATATCTATGTTTGCCGGCATTTCAGGTGGCGGATTAACAAGTGACAACTCACAAAAACTACACAGTTTTTTCAACAAATTTGGTTTTTATACATTTGATAATGGCAGTGATATTGAAAATCTAGTTGCGCTTTCTGAATTCAAAAAATCTGTTTTGGTTATTATGGGAACAGGATTTGTTGTATATGCACTTGATAAAGAAACTAAAAAAAGAATTTCAGGTTGGGGGCAATTATTTGATGAAGGCGGCAGTGGTTACACTTTGGGAAGAGATGCTATTACTGCAATACTTTGCGATTTAGATAAAAGTGGCAAGGCAACTGCTTTAACTTCTCTTTTTGAGCAAAAGATTGGAGAAACTGCAGAAAATCATCTTGCTTCACTTTATCAAGGTGGAAAACGTTATATTTCAGAATTTGCAAATTTAGTTTTTATAGCTGCTCAAAGTGGTGACAAAGTTGCAAACGAAATATTAGAAAAAAATATGCAATTTGTTGCTGAAAAAATAAATTGCGCAATCAATCAGATAAAAACAAAATCAGATGAGCAGAATATACCTGTTTTATTTTCTGGTGGAATATGCGAAAAACACGAAACGCTTTTTCCTTTGATTAAAAAACACATAACTTCAAACAATTATGAACTTAAAGTAGTCGAAGAAGAACAGGTTGACGGCGCATTAAAACGAGCAAGAGAATTATTTGAAGTTAAAAATAAAAAAGGAGTTTAATTATGTTAAAAACAGAGATGCGACTTGAAAAATCAAAACATATTGATAAAATGGATTCTTTATCTATTATGAAACTTATGAACGAGGAAAATTTCAACGCTGTGAAAGCAGTTGAATCATCTCTTGATAAAATCGCGCAAGTTTGTGATGAAGTTGCCAATTGCTTTGAAAAAGGTGGCAGATTGTTTTATGTAGGCGCAGGAACATCTGGGCGTCTTGGTGTTATTGATGCGGCAGAATGCCCTCCAACATTCGGTGTTTCAAGAGATTTAGTTATCGGCATTATTGCAGGCGGAGAAAAATGTATGACTCAAGCCGCAGAATCGCAAGAAGATGATGCAAACGCAGGAAAACAAGATTTGCAAAAATATAATCTCAATGAAAATGATGCGGTTATAGGCATATCTGCATCTGGTGGGGCTAATTATGTGGTAGGTGCGCTTGAATATGCAAATAGCGTTGGCGCTATAAGTGTGAGTTTATCAAGTAATTATGATTCACCGATTGAAAAGATTTCTAAAATTGCAATTGTTGTTGATACCGGAGCAGAAGTTATTACTGGTTCTACTCGATTAAAAAGTGGCACTGCTCAAAAACTTGTTCTTAATATGATATCTACGGGCGCTATGGTTAAAACCGGAAAGGTTTATGAAAATATGATGATAAATTTACGCCCAAGCAATAAAAAGTTAAAGCAAAGAATGATAAACATTGTTTGCGATATTAAAGGTTGCGATGCTAAAATTGCAGAAGAATTACTTGAGAACAATGATTGGAATATCAAACTTGCCGTTCAAGAATAAATTAACACAACATTTCTATAACAAGGAAAAAGCCAACTCTCGAAATGAGAGTTGGCTTTTTTCAAAGGAAAGTTGTATGAAAAAAATATTAGCTTATCTTTTTACCATTTATCGTTTTCATATGGATCGTATTTTGTAGTTGGCTGAGTTGGAGCAACTGTTGGGTCCTCTTCTTCAAAAGAAGTTGCAATGATATCAAGAGATTCATATTTTTCAAATGTAATTTCGATTTTTTCAAATTTCATTTTAATTTCCTCCCTTGATTATTCTACTTCTTCAACAGGTTTTGACCAATCGTCTGCTAAAGCCCAAGTATTTATCAATTCTTGAATATCTTCAGGATAGTCACCAATGTTTCCTGAATCAATAACTGCTTGTGAAACAACCTTCAAAGAACGTGTATTATTTGCAATCTTGCCATCATAGTAATTGCTGTAGAATGTTAAAGACTTGCCATCTTTAGTGATAGTAGCATAACCACGACCAACAAAGTTTCTACCATAGTTTGTTTCTTTAATGTTAACGATAGAACCTACAACGCCTTCGAAACTACCTTCTTTATAAAGGCCTTTGCTTGTGTCGTAAGGGATTTTAACATTATCGATTTCAGTTGTAAAGTCGTTGAAAATTTGGTAAACATCACTGTAAACAATGTCTTTTGGTGCAATGATTGTACCAAGTTCAACAGTATAACCAGCTGCTTCTAACTGCGCAACTTTATCAAAATCAATATCTGAATAGAATCTAATACCGTTTACTTCATTAAGTCTGATTGAAGC
The DNA here is from genome assembly GCA_045649445.1 of Acutalibacteraceae bacterium. Taxonomy (GTDB): domain Bacteria; phylum Bacillota; class Clostridia; order Oscillospirales; family Acutalibacteraceae; genus RUG11462. The sequence goes on from JAZRPX010000239.1 coordinate 9,343, forward strand.
ACCTAAAAGCATATTATTTGATAATACATATTCAGGAGCTTTTGAAATTTTGATAGCTTTACGAGTGCAAAGACCTGCTGCGTTTAATGTACCATCTGCATTAACTGCATCGTTAACGTAGATGCTACCATCTTCGTTATAAACTGTTTCACCTGTAGCAACTTTAACAGTGCCCAAAGATGCGCCTACAATTTTACCAGCACCTGTAACTCTGTAAATAGCGTCATCTGTGTGAGCGAGAGTTGATTCAGAAATAGTGATTGTACCTAAAACATTTTCGCCAAATCCACGAAGCACACCGCTAGCATTACGCTTAGAGCCTGTGAGTGTTGAGTTAGTGATGTCTATATCGTAAGTCATATTAGAAGAAATGTCTAATACAACACCATTTGATGTAAGAACGCAGTTAGTAATATCAACATCTGCAGTACCTGTGGTATCTCTAAGACCGATAAGTCCCCATTGAGAGTTGCTATCACCAAATGCACAACCGCTTGCTAAAGACATATTAACACTATCAAGTGTAAGCGAAGCGTTATCACGAACGAAAATACCAACCTGTGGATTAGCAATGCCAATAACTAAGTTACCATTTTTGATAGTAAATGATTTGTTGTCGTTAACGTCAAATGCTCTTGAACCTGTTTGTGTGTAAGTAAATCCGTTAAGATCAAGTGTTACGCCAACTTTTTTGATATTTCTGGTTGAACCATCAGAAACGTTGTTTAAAAGTTTGATTGTTTGATTGTCTGCTATAGCATTCAAAGCAGCACCAAATGATGAATAACCTGTGTTGGTTTCAACAATCATAGCAACGCCTGAAACTTCACCAGGAGTTTGAGTAGTAGTTGTGGTTGTAGTTGTTTCAGTTACTGTGGTTGATTCTGGTTCCGGTGTTTCGCCACCTGACTCGCCATCAGCAACCATAGAAACGCCATAACCACCG
>JAZRPX010000240.1:0-2928 GCA_045649445.1 Acutalibacteraceae bacterium
TGTGTAAACGCCGTTAACTGCGATGGTGGTGGTACATCAACATTCCACTCAAAACGCGCAGGTACAAACGAACTTACAATGAAATCAAGACCTTCAGATGGCGCAGAACGTGCAACTCTTACTGGTATTGCGGTTATTTCAAATGCAGTTTCTGATGGTGTTTTAAGTTCAGTTGTTGTTACTGCTAAGAAAACATCAATCGCTCCGGGTGGTAAAGTTACACTTAAGGCATCAGGTATTGACGCTGCTGGTGGCCCTGCAGAATTGCCAGAAAATCTTGAATTCGTTGTTGAAGATGAAGAATTCGGCTCAATCGTTGATGGTAAATTTGTTTCAAGTGGTAAATTTGGCGAAGCAGTTATCAATGCAGTAATTGATGGCAAAATTTATGGTTCAATCACAATTAATGTTCAAGCTCCAGATAAAATTCGTTTTGAAGATGATGCAGTTGAATATACTGTTAAAAATGCAACTGCAGGTCGAAGAGTTGAACTTCCTGTAATGGGTTACATTGGTAACAAACCAATTGAAGTTTCTACAGATGATGTTACACTTTCTTGTAATGCAGAAGATGGTACAGTTGAAGGTTTTGAAGTAATTCCTAACTCAACTTATGCAGGCGGTAAAGAGATGATTGTTACTGCTACTTTGAATGCAGACCCATCTGTTAAAGCAACAGTTAAACTTCAAGTTTATAGTATTTCTGAAATTGATTTTGATTTTGATAATGCAGAATATTCAAACTATCAAGAAAGAATTACAGAAACGACCACTACTACCACAACAATTTCTTGGTGTACAAAATGTAACAAAGAAGCAGGTTCTCTCTGTAAACTTCTACATAAAAAGAATCTTGAAAATAGAACTACTGAGAAAACAGAGACCAAAGTAATTCAAGAGAGTGTTGAAAAATCACTCGCTTGGAATAGAGATATGGAAGATGCGACTGAAGATTCAATCAATTCTTCATATGTTGTAACTTCTGACCCTAAGAAAAATGATTTTACTCTTGAATATACATTTGGTATTGATGTAAGAAAAGTTTCGCTTCCTGATGGTTCGGATACTATTCTTGGTTTGGTTGATTCAGAAGGTAACTATGAAAGCGCTTGGGATGCTATGTGTAGTTTGGCTCCTCGTATTACTACTGATACTTTGATTACATTCAAAATTCCAATTGATAAGAAACTTAAAGTAGATGCAAGAGAAATTTTCATTGTTTCAGATTGCTTCGAAATTGCTTCGGCAACTGTTGACTCAGATAATGTTCTTACTGTTAATGTTAGATGGAAAGTTCAATATACTGCTCTTGACCCTAATACAGAAAACCCAAGAATTGTTTGCGGTGGTGTTAAGGTAAGCGCACTTGGTCTTGAAAGAAACCAAAATTATTCGTTTGATGTTTCGGGACAATTAGATTATCACATGTGTATGCTTACATCAACCGGTTATAAGTATGCTTGGATGCTTTCTGGTATGGGCGGTGGCGCTTATGAAAAATCAGAAGGCGCTTTAAGTGGACAAGATTCCACTCAAGGTATCTATATGGATCAAACTAAAGTAGTTACATTTAAAGATAAATACACTTTAGATACTACTTGGAAAACTGATGTTTGGGTAGGCGACTACTACTATGTAAACAATAAAGTTTTCACTAATGATATTAGATATGCAGTAGCAAAAGATGGTTCGAACGCATATTACTACTACAGTTTTGATGAAAACGGTAACGCTACACTTTATAATGGCAGACTTGAACATGACGACAAAATGTGTGATGTTGTAAACGGTGTTCCTGTCCCTGTTGCTCTCTCGTTTGAAAATGGTTTATACTATGCTGATGGTGAATTAGCAACTGGTGTATATCGTTTGCCAGAAGTTGGCGTAGAAAACCCAACAGAAGAACTTTGCTACAAAATTCAAGACGGTAAAGTTTCAGGCGCATATACAGGTCTTTATAATGATGAAGGCACATATAGATATTCATATCTTGGTAGATATGCTGCTGGTTGGCAAATGATTAAAGGCGATTGGTACTACTTTGATGAAACAACACTCGCAGCTCAAACAACTGATAAAAAATTCTTCGGTAAGGTTACTTATTCATTCGAAACAACAGGTAAATTAGTAACTGGCCAATGGTATGAAACCAATTATGGTTATGAATACTACTATGGCCCTGATTGCTACAGAGATACTTTTGCTGAAATAGACAGCAAAACATACTATTTCTATGATTCATATCGTTATGAAAAAGGCATGCATTGTATTAGAGGTGCTGTAGGTAACCCAATTCAATGCTACATCTTCGGTGAAGATGGTGTTTATATTGATGAATATAAAGGCAGTGGTTTAATTACAACTGCTGAAGGTAAATTCTATCTTGTAGATGGTGTTGCTCAAACAGGTCTTTATAATATCGATGGCGATTTCTACTATTTCAACACAAGTTATGGTTATGCTTATACATATCGTAAATATAATGTAACCAAAATAAATGGCTATGACTTCACAGCAGGTGTATATGAATTTGATGAAAACGGCGTAATCATTGATAAAAATGGTTACTACGAAGAAAACGGCGTAACTTATTACTATCAAAATAATGTTAGAATTAAAAGCGCTCTTGTAAAAATAGGCGATGACTATTATTACTTCGGTTCAGATGGTCAGCCTGTAAAAGATTGCAGATACTATGTGTCAAAATCAAGATGTGAATTACCTGCAAAACAATATTACTACTTTGGCGTAGATGGTAAAGCATTGCAAGGCATAGTAGACGGCAAACTTTACATTGGTGGTCAATTAGCACCAACAGGTTTAAACAAATATGGTGACGACTATTACTATAGTTCATCAGGAACTATTATTGTTGATAGAAGATTCTATGCAGCAAAAACAAATTGCGACTTACCAGCAAAAGATTAC
>JAZRPX010000241.1:0-3482 GCA_045649445.1 Acutalibacteraceae bacterium
AAGCAATGAATTACCTGTCATATCATCAGGTTTTTCCATATTCATAACATCAAGCATTGTTGGAATAAGGTCTGCAAGACCGCCACCTGTTTTCAACTCTTTTGCATCTGTACCGATAGCAATAAGTGGAACAGGGTTTGTTGTATGAGCAGTGAATGGGTCTGTGCTACCTGCTTCAACAAGCATTTTATCTGCGTTGCCATGGTCAGCAGTGATAAGAACTGCGCCATCTTTTTTCATAACCGCATCTACAACCTTGCCAACACATTCATCAACGGCTTCAACTGCTTTTACAGCTGCACCAAAATCGCCTGTATGACCTACCATATCACAGTTTGCAAAGTTCAAAATGATAACATCATATTTATCACTTTCAATGCGTTTTACACATTCTTCTGCAACAGGGTAAGCACTCATTTCAGGTTGCAAGTCATAAGTTGCAACTTTTGGAGAAGGAATTACACATCTATCTTCACCATCATATGGCTCTTCAACGCCACCGTTAAAGAAGAATGTTACATGAGCATATTTTTCAGTTTCGGCAATACGAAGTTGAGTTTTGCCTCTGTTTGCGAGATACTCACCCAAAACATTGTTAAGTTCAACAGGTGGATATGCTACTTCTACATTTGGCATTGTTGCATCATATTGCGCCATACAAACATAGTTTACTGGGAATCTGCCGTTTTTTCTTACGAAGCCATCAAACTCATCATCAACAAAAATTCTTGTCATTTGTCTTGCTCTGTCAGGACGGAAATTCATAAAGATAACTGTGTCATCTTCTTCTACTCTGCCACCCTCACAAGTAATACAAGGAACTATAAATTCATCAGTAACATCATTAGCATAGCTTTTATCTACTGCTTCTTGCCAGTTTGTTGCTTTGTCACCCTCGCCATAAACAAATGCGGCATAAGCTTTTTCTTCTCTATCCCAGTTGTTATCTCTGTCCATTGCGTAGTATCTGCCGCTGACAGTTGCGATAACACCAAGACCTATTTCATCAATTTTTTCTTGCAAATCAGTAATAAATTGTTTAGCATCGTGTGGGTCAGTATCTCTACCATCAGTAATACAATGAAGATAAAGTTTTGTTGCGCCCATTTTTTTAGCCATTTCCATAACGCCATACCAATGCTCACAATGAGAATGAACGCCACCGTTACCAACAAGGCCCATAAGATGAATTGCTTTATCGTTATCAATTGCTTTTCTCATATTTCTAACGAGAACATCATTCTCAAGCATTGAGCCATCACGAATTGATTTTGTGATAAGGGTTAATTGTTGATAAACGATTCTACCGGCACCCATATTTGTATGACCAACTTCAGAGTTGCCCATTTGACCATCAGGAAGACCAACATCCATACCTGAAGCGCCGATAGTTGTCCAAGGGCATTCAGCCATATAACGATCGATATTTGGTGTTTTAGCTGCGCAAACTGCGTTGCCTTCTACACATTCCGGAATCCAACCGAAACCATCCATAATAATTAAAGTAACAGGTTTTTTCATAAAAATAAAAATCCTTTCAATAATACAACGGGAGGAGCAAAACCCCTCCCTGATAATTTTATCTTAAAAATTATTTGCTAGCAGCTTTTACAATGATTGAGAAATCTTCTGCTTTAAGTGAAGCACCACCGATAAGACCACCATCAACATTTACTTTTGATAAAAGTTCATCAGCGTTACCTGCATTCATTGAACCGCCATATTGAATTGTAACAGTTTCTGCTACATCTGCGCCATAAACATCAGCAATAGCATCACGAACAAATTTGTTGCCTTCATCTGCTTGGTCAGCAGTTGCAGTTTCACCTGTGCCGATAGCCCAAACTGGCTCATAAGCGATGATAACATTTTTAAGTTCTTCTACAGTTACATCTTTTAATGCGATTTTAGTTTGCATTGAAAGAAGTTCTTTTGTGATACCTTGTTTTCTTTGCTCTAAAGTTTCACCAACACAGATAATTGTTTTAAGACCTTTAGCCAAAGCAGCGCGTGAACGAAGGTTTACAGTTTCATCTGTTTCACCAAAATATTGTCTTCTCTCTGAGTGACCAGTAATAACATATTCAACACCGCAAGCTACGAGCATATCTGCAGAGATTTCACCTGTGAATGCGCCTGACTCTTTAAAGTGAACATTTTCTGCGCCGATTTTAATATTTGAGCCCTTTGCAGCTTCTACTGCAGCAGCAATGTCAACATATGGTACGCAAAGCACAACATCACAATCAGCATCTGCAACTAAAGGTTTCATTTCATTGATTAAAGCAGTAGTTTCTGCTGGAGTTTTATTCATTTTCCAGTTACCTGCGATAACTGCATTTCTTTTTGATTTTAACATTTTTTATTTCCTCCGAATTTTATTAAAAGTAGGGCGGGATGGTTTCATCCCGCCTGATTAATTTCAAAAATTATTTATCATTCATAGCCATAATGCCTGGAAGGTCTTTACCCTCTAAGAATTCGAGAGAAGCGCCACCACCAGTTGAAATATGGCTCATTTTGTCGCCAAAACCAAGTGTGTTAACTGCTGCTGCAGAGTCACCACCACCGATAATAGTTGTAGCATCTGTTTCAGCGAGTGCTTTAGCAACTGCGATTGTACCTTTTGCGAATGATGGGTTTTCAAATACGCCCATAGGTCCATTCCAAACAACAGTTTTAGCATTTTTAACTTCATCAGCAAACATTTCTGCAGATTTAGGACCAATATCAAGGCCTTCCATATCAGCAGGGATTGATGAAGCATCAAAAGTAGTATATTCAACTTCTGCGTCAATTGGATTTGGGAAATCTTTAGCACAGTTATTATCGATAGGAAGAAGGATTTTAACACCTTTTTCTTCTGCTTGTTTGAGCATATCTTTACAATAATCAACTTTTTCCATATCAACAAGTGAGTTACCTACTGTATGGCCAAGTGCAACTTGGAATGTATAAGACATACCACCACCGATAATAAGAGTATCAGCTTTATCTAAAAGATTTTGAATAACATTAAGTTTATCAGAAACTTTTGCACCACCAAGAATTGTAACGAATGGTCTAACTGGATTTTCAACTGCATTACCCAAGAATTTAATTTCTTTTTCAATAAGGTAACCAACAACTGATTCTTCAACATATGAAGCAACACCAACTGTTGAGCAGTGAGCTCTGTGTGCTGCGCCGAAAGCGTCGTTTACAAAGATGTCAGCAAGTGAACCGAGTTCTTTTGAAAGATCTTCGCCGTTCTTTGTTTCTTCAGCTCTGTAACGAGTGTTTTGAAGAAGAACAACATCACCATCGTTCATTTTTTCAACTGCCATCTTAGCGTTTTCGCCAACAACACAGTCATCAGCAGCAAAAACAACTTCTTTGCCTAAATGCTCTGAAAGACGAGCAGCTACAGGAGCTAAAGACAATTCAGGTTTTGCTTCACCCTTTGGTTTGCCAAGGTGTGAACAAAGAATAACTTTACCGCC
>JAZRPX010000242.1:0-12606 GCA_045649445.1 Acutalibacteraceae bacterium
CTTGAAGCATTTCTTTTCTTCTGTCACCAAAACCAGGGGCTTTAACTGCAGCGCAAGTAAATGTACCACGAAGTTTATTTAAAACAATAGTAGAAATAGCATCATTTTCAACATCTTCTGCTATAATAAGGAATTTTCTGCCCGCTTGAACAATCTGTTCTAAAAGTGGCAAAATTTCTTGAATATTAGAAATCTTTTTATCGGTGATAATAATAGCAGGATTGTCAAGTTCACATTCCATTTTATCAGTATCAGTAACCATATAAGGTGATAAATATCCTCTATCAAACATCATACCTTCAACAACTTCGCAAGTTGTATCAGCAGTTTTGGATTCTTCAATAGTGATAACGCCTTCTTTTGTTACCTTATCCATAGCATCAGCAATAAGTTCACCAACATAATCATCAGCAGATGAAACTGCGGCAACTCTTTTAATATCTTCAGTTCCATCAATTGCTTTTGAATTTTTAATAATTGCTTGAACTGCGCTATCAACTGCTTTTTGCATACCTTTTCTGATAACCATTGGATTAGCACCAGCAGTAACATTTTTCATACCTTCACGAACCAATGCTTGAGCTAAAAGTGTAGCAGTTGTTGTGCCATCACCTGCAACATCATTAGTTTTTGCTGCAACTTCTTTAACAAGTTGCGCGCCCATATTTTCAAAATTATCAGTAAGTTCAATTTCTTTTGCAATAGTAACACCATCATTAGTAATAAGTGGCGCACCATACTTTTTATCTAAAACAACATTTCTGCCTTTTGGGCCGAGTGTTACCTTAACTGTATTTGCTAATTTGTCAACACCTGCTTGTAATTTTTTACGAGCAGCTTCACCATAAATTAAATCTTTAGCCATAAATAAACCCTCCAATTATTCTACAATAGCCAAAATGTCAGATTGACGAACAATAATATAATCTGTTTCATCAACTTTTACCTCAGTGCCTGCATATTTATTTAAAAGCACTCTATCGCCTACTTCAACTATCATTTCAACTTCCATTCCGTCAACAACTCCACCAGGACCTACTGCTTCAACAACAGCGATTTGTGGCTTCTCTTTTGCAGAATTAGTTAAAATGATACCAGCTTTAGTAGTTTCTTCTGCTTCTTCCATTTTAACAACAACTCTATCTGTTAAAGGTTTGATTGTCATAATTAATTCTCCTTAAAATTAAATTGTTATTTAAAAGATATAATCATTTTAATACTTTTTTTAAAAAAATCAAGTGTTTTTTGTAAAAAAGTCAGAAAAGGTCAAATTATTTCAAAAAATTATGCTTTAACCATTAGTTTTTTCTCACTATTTATTTTATATAAATCACTAGGAACAATAAATTTAACAGCTTTTTCAACCATTTCAAAAACTGCGCTATCAGAATCAAAAAGTTCACCATCAAGATTAACAGGCACTTTCTTTTCACTAATCACTTCTACCCTTTTAACTCTTTTTAAAGTTACTAAATCGGTTAAAGGAATGTGCTTGCCTTTTTGATATTTACCGATTAAGCCCAAAACTTGAAATCTATTAACTTTATTTATTGTCATTGCGTCTATATAACCATCGTTTACAACTGCATTTGGAGTTGGATTAAATGAACCTCCATAATATCTTCCGTTTGCAGCAACTATAAACATCAATTCTTTTTCAAAGAACTCATCATCGCCGATTTTTACTTTAAATTTTTCACTCATATGAAAAATAAAAGTAATAAACAAAGCAACTATGTAAGCTAATTTGCCACTAATTTTAGATAAGAATTTCATCTTTTCTTTTTGTTGACAAACATAAGCATCCATACCAATCGATGCAATATTAACACAATATTTATCGTTAAATTTAATTAAATCAATTGGCATTGATTTACCGCTTTGAATATAATCATAAGTTGAAAAATATTTCTTTTCACCAAAGTATTTTATATAGTCATTTCCAGACCCACACGGAATAATTCCAACTTCAATATTATCAAAACCAACTGCGCCATTTACAACATCAAACAGCGAGCCATCACCACCACATGCAAACACACGACACTCTTCACCTTTTTCGCCAATACCTTTTACAATCGAAATTGCATGATGCGCATATTCTGTTTCAATAATTTCATAATCAAAATCTTTACCATTTATCAAAGATTTGATGGTTTTCAATGCAGTTTTGTTGCCAGAGGTTGGATTAACAATAAAATAAGTTTTCATAGATTCAACATCCTTTAAAATACATATATAATTGGCATTTTATATTGCCATTATATAATTTTCTACGTTTATCTGCCTGTCTGCCAAAAATGTTTTCAAATTGTTCATCAGGTGTAATAATATAATATTTTTTACCCTTTTGTTTTATGAATTTTTCACCCATAATTTTATAAAGTTTTTCGGCTTCTTTTATATCAAGCAAACGCTCACCATAAGGCGGATTTGTAATTATAAGCGCTCTTTCTTCGCCTAATTCAAATTCTTTTATATCTTTTTTAACAAATTCAATGCAATCAGAAACACCTGCTTTTTTGGCATTTTCTTTTGCAACTACCAAAGCAGACATATCAATATCAGAGCCGACTGCTTTAAACTCACTTGTTCTGTTAATTGCTTCAATTGCTCTTTCTCTTTCTATTCTAAAAGCATCAGGTTTTATAAAATCAAAACCTTCTGAAACAAAGCCACGCTTAAGACCAGGAGCAATATTATTAGCAAGCATTGCCGCCTCTATTAAAATCGTACCAGAGCCACAAAAAGGGTCAAACAACTTAGTATCAGGAAAAATTCTAGCTAACAAGCAAAAAGCAGCCGCAAGTGTTTCTTTAATAGGCGCTTCATTTGCATTTGCTCTATAACCCCTCTTGTGAAGACCTTCTCCAGAAGTATCAATCATTATAGAAACTTCATCTTTAAGACAAGAAAACTGAATTTGATACTTTTTACCTGTTTCACTAAACCAATCAGTTTTATATTTTGATTTTAATCTTTCAACAATAGCTTTTTTAATAATCTTTTGGCAATCAGGAATTGAATGTAATTTTGATTGCAAAGACCATCCTTTAACAGGAAAAGCATCATTTTCTCCAATAAAATTTTCAAATGGTAGCGCTTTTACATTTTCAAATAATTCTGTGAAGTTTGTTGCTTTAAATCTTCCAACTAAAATTAAAACCCTTTCAGCAGTTCTCAAATTTATATTTGCACGCGCCAAAGTATAACTATCACCAGAAAACAAAACTCTACCGTTTTCTGCTCTTACATCTTTAATATCAAGTCTTTTTAACTCATCTGCAAGAATTCCTTCAAGGCCAAAAAGACAAGGTGCTACAAAATTCAATTAAATCTTCCTTTATATAATAATAGTTACTATAATGATACATTATATTTATAAAAAAATCAACAAATTTATTTAACAAAAAATTATTGACTAATAGTAATATTCATAGTAAAATGTGAGTAGAATAAATTTAAGGAGTTAAAATAGATATGAACGAAGAATACACACCTGATTTAGTTGAACTTACAGACGAAGATGGTAACACTTATAATTTTGAAGTTATTGATGCTTATGAAGATGGCGACGATAAATATGTTGCTCTCACACCTTGCAACGAAGATGGCTCACCTATTGAAGATGATGACGGCTCACTTGTTATTATGAAAGCCATTGAAGAAGACGAAACTTATTTTGAAGAAATCGAAGATGATGATGAATATAATACTGTTGCTGATAACTTTATCAACAGATTAGAAGATTTCTACGAAATTGATGAAAAGTAATTAATCTTTGTTATCTACCTGCCCTGTTCGCTTATAGTCTTGCTACTATAACCCTACACGTAATTTTAGGGAGCATTGACTCGGATGGCCGGACCTGCAGGCCTCCCCGTTTTTACGGGACGTTGGAAGCGCATAAACCATTCGGCAAGCACCCACCTGACATTTGTTCAGGTTATATCTAATGCTTGACTCTTACGGCAGGGCGGGACATAAAATTTAGTGCTAAAGACCTTTCACTTTTTGTGAAAGGTCTTTTTTCGACTATAAATTTTAAAATCAAACACACTTTGATAAAACGTTAATAAATAATTAATATAAGTTTAAATTGGTGTTCAAGATTTGTTAAAATTTATTTGTTACTATAAATTTGCAAGGTAAATATTCCCCCTAAAATATTAAAACTTGCGACTGTTTGCCGGTCGGAATATTTCTGCCGACCGGTGAAACAGACAAATTTGTTTTCTACATGTACTAATTGTACTTTTTTCATATTTCCCCTTTGAAACAAAACAAGACTCGAAAAGAGTCTTGTTTTGTTTTATATTTGACTTTTTTAAATTAAAAATATATAATATATTCAAGAAATTATTAAGGAGCAATTATGGTTGAAAAAGTATATTTAATTGGTGGTATGAGTTGCGCTGCGTGTAGTGCGAGTGTTGAAAGAGTTACCAAACGAATCCAAGGTGTCAGCACAGCAAATGTTAATCTTAATACTGCTAAATTAACTATTGAATTCGATGGCAAACCTGACACAGAAGAAAAAGTTAAAAATGCTGTTGTTAAAGCGGGATTCACCATATCCGACGAGGTAGAAGAACAAGATAAAGAGCAAATTAAAATCTCAAAAGTTCCAATTATAGTGGCTTTTATCTTTTGCTTTTTACTTTTATATATTTCAATGGGCCATATGTTGATTAAAGATTTACCCCTTCCAACAATAATAAACCCTGAAACTTATCCATTTAACTTTGCTATTGCACAATTAATTTTAACTATACCGATTTTAATTATTGGCAGAAAATTTTTTATAAATGGATTTAAGTCTTTGTTTTTACTCCATCCAAATATGGATTCTTTAGTTGCTATCGGTTCAACTGCGTCTTTCATTTACAGTGTTTATTTAACATTTTTCGTTTCAAGTCATAACATTGCACACGAATTGTATTATGAATCTTCTGCAGTTGTTTTAACCTTTATAATGCTTGGTAAATTTTTGGAAAACAAATCACGAGAAAAGACTAAAGAAACTATTAAAAAACTAATGAATCTTTCTCCTGATACTGCAATAATAATTACTGACTCACAAGAAAAAGTAATAAACACATCAGACCTTAAAATTGGTGACACTGTTTTAATCAAGCCAGGCGCTAAAATTCCAACCGACTGTGTTGTTTTAGACGGCGAAAGCGATGTTGATGAATCAATGCTTACAGGCGAAAGTATGCCTGTTCACAAAATTATAGACTGCAACCTTACGGGTGGTAGTTTGAATTTAGATGGTGTATTATATGCAAAAGTAACAAGAATAGGCAAAGATACAACCTTACAGAAAATAATTAAAATAGTTGAAGATGCTAGTGGCAAAAAGGCGCCGATTGCAAAAATCGCAGATAAAGTTGCAGGGGTATTTGTACCTATAGTTATTTCAATAGCAATAATAACTGCTCTAATTTGGATGATTTTTAGCAATGATAATTCACTTGTTATAAAATCTTTTGTTAGCGTTTTAGTTATTGCTTGTCCTTGTTCACTAGGTCTTGCTACACCTACTGCAATTATGGTTGGAACTGGTCTTGGAGCATCAAATGGTATTCTTATAAAAAGCGGAGAGGCGCTCCAGAAAGCAAACAATGTGAAAACAATTATTTTTGATAAAACTGGCACTTTAACAAAAGGTAAAATGAGTGTTGATAACATAATCTGTAATATTGATTATCAAGAATTTTTAAAAATCGTTTCTTCTATTGAAAGTTTATCAGACCACCCTATCGCAAAAGCAGTTTGTGAATTTGCTAACACTGATGAAAAAATATCTTTTATGGAATATCAAAATATTTCAGGAAAAGGAATTTACGCAAAATATAATAATGATAAATATTATTGTGGTAATAAACGTTTGCTTAATGAAAACAACATTTCTACAGATGAATTTGAAATGCAAGAAAAAGAAATTCTTTCTGAAGGAAAAACAGTTATCTATTTAGGTAAAAACGATTGCGTTTTAGGTTTTATTTCTGTTTCTGATACCCTGCGAGATGAATCAAAAGAAGTTATTAAAAAACTTAAAAATTTGAAAATCAAAACCGTTATGCTTACAGGCGACAACAAATATTCTGCTGAATATTTTGGTAAACAATTAAACATTGATGAGATTTATTCAGGTGTTTTACCTGATGAAAAACATAGCATTGTTGAAAAACTAAAGCGAGATGGTATGGTTATGATGATTGGCGATGGGATTAATGATTCCCCTGCTTTAGCAACTGCAGATATTGGAGTTGCCGTTGCAAACGGTAGTGATATTGCGATAGAATCAGCAGATATTGTTTTAATGAATTCTGATTTGAATTGCGTTTTAAAAACAGTTGTTTTATCAAAACTAACCATAACTAACATCAAGCAAAACTTATTTTGGGCTTTTCTATATAACAGTTTAGGTATTCCAATTGCCGCTGGTGTTTTATATCCTATTTTTGGCGTTTTATTAAACCCTATGTTTGCTGGAATTGCGATGTCTTTAAGTTCGGTTTGTGTTGTTAGCAATGCGCTTAGATTAAAAACAAAAAAACTAGATAAAGTGAGGTAAATTAAATGAAAGTAATTAAAGTTGATGGAATGCATTGTGAAAAATGTGTTGCAAGAATTAAAAATGCACTTGATGAAAAAGGAATCAAGCACGAAATCAGTTTAACAGATGGTACAGTTTCAATTGACGGTTGTGAACATTGTTTATCAACTGCAAAAGAGATCATTTATGATTTAGGATTTGATGTAGAATAACAAAATAAAGGTCTTGAAATCAAGAGATTTCAAGACCTTTTAATTTTATATCATTCCACCATCAACAGTTAAAACTTGACCTGTTATAAACGAAGAGTCATCACTAATTAAAAACTTAACAACATTTGAAATATCTTTTGGTGTGCCATTACGCATTAGCGATGTATCGTTTGCTAGATTTTCTAAATCCTCTTTTGATAAATTATCAAGCATATCTGTAAGAATAACTCCAGGTGCCACTGCATTTACATTAATACCAGATGGGCCAACTTCTTTTGAAAGTGCTTTTGTCATACCGATAATTGCGGCTTTTGATGCAGAATACAAAACTTCACACGAACCACCACAAACGCCCCAAACAGACGAAATATTTACTATTTTACCCTGTTTTGCATTAATCATAGTTGGCAAAATTGCTTTTGTTAGAGCAAAAACACCCTTTACATTTGTATCAAAAATATTATTATAATCCTCTTCATTCATATCTGTAAAAAGAGCAGTTTTTGCAACTCCTGCATTATTTACAAGCGCATAAATTTCTTTGAATTTTAACAAAATTTCACTTGCAACATTGCATACTTGAGAATAATCAGAAATATCGCATTTAAAAGTTTTAATGTTATTTGATATTTCTTCTAATTCTTTAGCTTGAACTTCACTTTTATTATAAATTCCTATAACAAAGTAGCCACTTTCTACTAAATCAAGAGCAATTTGCCTACCTATTCCTCGAGTAACACCTGTTACAACAACATTCTTTTTCATAATTATTTACCTAAAAACATTGGCATTAAATCAACACTTTTATCAATATAAAGCCCTGATTTTACTGCATTTTCTTCTGTAAAAGTATCAGCGCCATCAAAACTCTCGCAACTATCAAAAATCATAAAAGGCACTGGCTCAGATGAATGAGTTTTAGTAGTAAGTGGTGTTGGATGGTCAGGCATAATAAGAATTTTAAAATCACCATATTTTTGAATTTCATCAAAAAGTGGAGTTAAAATCTTTTCATCAATAAGCTCAATTGCTTTAACCTTGTTTTCTGCTTCTCCCCTATGACCACACTCATCAGGCGCTTCAAGGTGAACAAAAACAAAATCGTTACGAGTTAAAAGTTCTTTAGCGGTGTTTGCTTTTTTATCGAAATCTGTATCAATATAGCCAGTTACACCATCAATTTCAGCTACTTCCATTTTAGAAAGTTTACCAATACCACGAATAAGGTCAACTGCAGAAACAACTGCGCCATCAACTTGGAACATATCTTTAAACAATGGCAACTGTGGTTTTTTGCCTTCACCCCAGAACCACGCAGAATTTGCAGGACGCTTACCTTCTGCTTTTCTCTTGACGTTTACCGGGTGATTTTCTAATATATCAACAGATTTCTTCATCATATCAACAAATACTTGAGCATCAGAAACTTTTGATAAATATTCACCAATAACCTTATCAGAAATATCATGAGGAGGTGTGAATTCAAGCCCTAATCCACCAAGTTTTGAAACAAGACAATGACGATACTGAACGCCTGTATAAAAAGCATTATTTTCATCGCCAAAAGCTTGTTGCAATGCTTTAATAAGTTCATCAGCTTCTTCTGTTGATATATCACCACCGCAATAATCAACCATAACTCTATCTTCATATTTTTCTGCATCTGAAAGTGTTACAAGATTACAACGCATTGCAATTTCATCACTTTCAAGCTCAATACCAAGATTAGCCGCTTCAAGCGGTGAACGACCTGAATAACAAGTTTTTGCATCATATCCCAAAACAGATAAATTAGCAACATCACTTCCTGGTTTTAATCCATCTGCGACAGTTTTACACATACCTAGTTTTGCAGTTTTACAAAGTTTATCCATCATTGGCTTATTTGCAACTTGCATTGGTGTTTTTCCGCCTAAAACTTCGTTTGGCAAATCTGCCATACCATCACATAATACAACTAAATATTTCATAAATTCCTCCAAATTTAACCTTTAAAATAATTGATTCCTGCTTCAAAAATACGAATATTACGATTATCAGGAACATTAGCAAAACAACCACTTGTTCTTCTTTGTGGCATTGATGATTTTCCTAAAATTCTGCCATCAGGAGAAATAATAGACTCAACAGCGCAAGTTGAAGCATCAGGATTAAATGGCAATTTTGCAGCAATTTTTCCTGCATTATCAACATACTGCGAAATAACCTGATTGTTTTCAATTAATTTTAGCATTGTCTTTTCATCTGCCAAAAATCTATTCTTTGATTGATAGGTTGCCTGAACATAAATATCGCCTGTTTTGCATTCAGTAAGCCATGGCGATTTATTCGAAATAATCTTTGTTCTAACAAAGCCAGAAAACGGTCTTGATGTTACACTATCAGACAAAAACGCGCCTTTTTCATAAGTTTTGTATTTTCCATCTATTAAAAGACCTGTTCGAAGAAGAATGTCAAAACCTTCACCAAAACCTATAATAAGACCATCTCTTTTTAAGAGATTTTCAACAGAATTTCTTATAACATCATTTATCATTACGCTATAACCAAGTTCTGCTGAATAAACGCTATCTGATCCCGATGGCAAACATAAAATTTGAGCGCCATCTATTTTTTCGGCTAATGTTTCAATAGATTTTTGATGGAATTTAGGGTTTATACAATAGATTTCAACGTCTCCACCTGCGTTTGAAAATGCCCTTTTACAATCATTAGCGCCTGAAAATGATGTGAAAACAGGAATGATAACTTTTGGTTTTGCATATGTTTCTACACTTGAATAAGCTTCATCTGCATTATATTCATCAATTTTAGCCATTGCAGTCTTTTTCACTGTTTTTGTTGGATAATATGTCTGCATAGTACTTGTAAACGCAGAAACAGCATCACCGATTGAAACGCTTTCGTTATTAAAAATAAATTTTTGTTCAGATGTTGTTTTACCGATAATCAAAGTATCCATACCTGAAAACGCACCTGGATTTGTTGTTTCAATAACAATAGAAGCAGTTTTTGCAGAAAACAAAGTGTGATTATCAAGATCTTCAAATTCAACACCGATATTATTACCAAAGCTCATCTTTGCAACTGTTGCAGCAATACCACCCTCATTAACTACAGACGCAGATAAAACCTTGCCATTTTGCGAAAGATAATGAATCTGACGATAAATAACTTTTGCTTTATCATAATCAGGTAACCCTGTTTTTTGAACAACAGGCATTGGAACTAAAATTATAGTAGATTCTGTTGATTTTAATTCAGGAGTAATTACTTCGTTTCCTTTTAAAACAGAAATAGCAAAGCAAGAAAAATCTAATATATCTTCACTGTTTTTATCAAAGCTCAAATCATAAGAAATAGAAGGAATATTCATTCCAATTTCTGCAGAAAAAGCTCCGAAAATCGACGAAAATAAATTACTAAATTTTGATGCAAATCCTTTAGGATTAGATACATTTTGGCAAACGCCAAGTTTTGTATTGATTGAGTTTGCACCGGTTGCAACAATTTTTGAAATACATTCCATTGCAGAAAAAGCAGCGCCGTGATATGGACTGATATTTGAAATTTTAGGGTTGCATCCATATGAAATAGCAGTAACTGTGTTTGTATTACCGGTTGAAGTTGGAATTTTACAAACAAATGCATCTGCAGGTGTCAACTCGTTTTTACCACCAAATGGGGCTAAAACGCACAATCCACCAACAGTTGAATCAAAACTTGATGAAACACCTTTTTTAGAACAAATTGATATGTTTTTAAGATTATGTAAAAATGCATCTTTTATTGAAAGTTTTTGTAATTCAGAGTAACTCTCGTTAAAATCGATTTTTTTATTTGATAAATCATTAATCAAAACACTATGACGCTCACTATCAAAAAGAGAATTGATAAACTCTGTTGAGATATTAGCAAGTTGTTTTTTACCATTTTTAACAACCAAATATGGTTCTTTGTTAATTGTACCGATAATATGCGAAGAAAGGCCGATATTAGAACAAATTGCCTTAACTTTTTCTATGCTATCTTTTGAAACAACTACTGCAGAACGGCAATTTTCTACACTTAATGCTAAGTGTGAAAGTGGCAAACAATGAGATTTGATCATTCTGTTTATATCAATTTCAACACCATAAAATTCTTTTAAAAGGCCAGAAATAATGCCGTCAGAAAAGCTTAATACCTTTTTAATATAAGTTTCATTAGCAACTTGTTTATAAAATTGATTAATTTTCTCTCTTTGTAAAAAGTTTGTTTTTTGTTTAAACTTTTTATCATATAAATCTTCAATTCTCATTTTGCTGCCAAGCATTACAATACAATCACCTTCAGCAAGTTTTATAGAATATGACTGTTTTGTACCTGCAAAAGCAGTAGCAGTATAATTAATTGGTTTTTTTATGTGTTTGTTAAACAACTGGCCACCAAGAGAAGAAGCAATTCCTAATTCTCTATTCATCTTGGCAATTCTATCAGTTAAATAATCACCTGTTGTAACAGTTTTGTATGTATTATAAGTTGAACCCTTTGATTTTCTATCAATAAAAGGATGGCAATCAAGACAAAGAGATTGATATGCTTCAAAATTATCATCAACTCGATTCAACAAAATATCAAAACCATTTGATTTATCAGATTTAGTTGCATTAAAAGCAATAAGATATTGTTCAACAACTCCATTAACATCAACAGGAGCTTGAATATATGGCTTACCGTTTTCAATAACAACATCTTGAATTTGACCTTTTTGCTTCATATAGTCATAACCGGCCATAGCTATATCTTTTAATGATATTGCGCCATGTTTTTCAATGCCTGCTTGCTCACGCATACTGATAAATTCATCAATTGTGATTTTAAGTGGAGAATTTCCGGTTACATCTTCAAAATTTATTTCATTAAATTTTAAGTTTTCAGGAGTGTTTTTAGAATTCAAAACAGAATCAATTGAATAAAGTTCAACTAAAGTAGGATTTCTCTTTAAAAGTTTAAAATAATCACGAATAATACAAAGTGTCTCTTTAGACATTTTAAGAGATGTTTTATTCAAATATTGATAAATTTGAACATCGTTTTTCTCTAAAAAGTCTTCATCTACAACAGTATCACCAAAATCATAAACTTCATCTGATATACTAAGCGCTTTATTATTATCAGGAAATTCATAATATTCTCTATCAACAAGCAAACTTTTAATTTCATCTAATTTATAATCATTTAGTAGTTCAGAAACAGCAATTACTCTTGAGTATTTAACTTTATAATTACCAGTAATTCCATAAGAACGAGCAACATTTTTTAAATTAAATATTCTCTCTTGGAATTTACCGCTAATAGGCGCTATTGAAAAACTTCTCCAATCACTAGTAAGCGGTAGATAATCAACAAATGCAGTTTCAGTATTGTTATTAACAAGAATAAGCTTTGATATGATATCAAATTCCTCTTTTGAGATACCATCAAAATCATATCTTTCAAATGTACGAAGTTCGCTTTGAGGTTCTAAAGAAATGTAATTTTTAATAAATCCTAAAAGATTTTTAGCACTGTTATCAAGACCGCGCTTTTTTTCAACATATATTCTGAAAACCAAAATTTTAATCTCCTGTTTATAAAAATTTATAATTATATTAATTATATCATTGATTTTTATTTTTTTCAATGATATTATATATAAAAATATATAATTTTAAGGATTTTTTTAAAATGAAGTATAATACTTTTAGTTCAAAGACATTAGAAATTCACAAAATAGTTCAGAGGGAAATCTAATTGCAAACTAAATTTCATTTTCAAAATTTGAGTTTGATAGTAGGATATCAATCT
>JAZRPX010000243.1:0-18192 GCA_045649445.1 Acutalibacteraceae bacterium
CCTGATATTCTTGATAAAGCGCTTTTGCGTCCAGGTAGATTTGATAGACAGGTTACTGTTAATTATCCTGATGTAAAAGGCAGAGAAGAAATTTTAAAAGTTCATGCTCGTGGCAAACCGTTAGCTCCTGATGTTGATTTGAAAACAATTGCAAAATCAACAGCAGGTTTCACAGGTGCTGATATTGAGAATTTGCTTAATGAGGCAGCGCTTTTAGCAGCTCGCCAAAACAAAAAAGCTATTACAGAAAAGCATATTGAAGATGCAACAATCAAAGTTATTGCAGGCACTGAAAAGAAAAGTTGGGTTATGGACGAAAAAGAAAAACTCAACACAGCATATCATGAAGCAGGCCATGCAATCGCAGGTCATTTATTGCCAACTCAAGATGATATTCATCATATTTCAATCGTGCCTCGTGGCAGAGCGCTCGGTATGACTATTTCACTTCCTGAAAAAGATAAATTCTCTAAATATAAGAAAGAGATGGAAGAAGAAATTGTTATGCTTCTTTCAGGTAGAATTGCAGAGCAAATTTACCATGGTGATAACTTTACAACAGGCGCTTCAAACGATATTGAAAGAGCAACAAAAATTGCAAGAGATATGGTTGTTAAATATGGTATGAGTGAAAATTTAGGCCCTATTCTTTATGGCAATTCAAATGATGAAGTGTTCTTAGGCAGAGATTATGGCCATGTTGATAATGTAAGCCAAGAGGTTGCTTCTAAAATTGATAATGAAATTAAAAAGATTATTGATACAGCTTATGCTCGTGGTGAAGAATTATTGAAAACTAATATTGATAAACTTCATTTAGTTGCAAAAGTTTTGTTTGAAAAAGAAAAAATTGATGGCGCAGAATTTGTAGCATTAATGAATGAATGATAAAAAGGAGTTTCGCAAAAGCGAAACTCCTTTTTTGTTTATAATCTAATCTAAACTCGTAGGGGAGGGGCTCTGCTCCTCCCGAAAAAGCAAAACGGGCGAACACAGTTCGCCCCTACGATTACAAACAAACCAATATCGTGTCATGGTGAGCGAGGCGCAATCATCTTAAAGGGTTGCGTTAAGATCCTTCGGCTACGCGTTGCTTCGCTCAGGATGACAATAAACTCGTAGGGGAGGGGCTCTGCTCCTCCCGAAAAACGGGCGAACACAGTTCGCTCCTACGATTACAAACAAACCTAAGCGTGTCATTCATAAGCAAAGTCGAGGAATCTTGAAATTTGTGAAAAAATTAAAACGCAATCAAAATGTTTACGAAATGCAATTGACATTTGGAATTAAATCTTATATAATATATGATGTATAATTTTCTTATACTATTTTTGATCAAAAATATTATAATTAAAAGGAGGAAAAATTCATGAGAAAATTATTAGCGATTATCCTTTCTGTGCTTATGCTTTTTTCAATGGTAGCTGTTAGCATCATTGCATCAGCATCTGCACCAGTCGGCACTACTTATGAGTATAGCTTTAATAAAGATAAAGGCGGCCTTACTTTATCTGAATCAACTATGCCAGCCGGCAAACCTAACTATACTGCGAATGGCGGTTATTATTATCAATTCACAGGCGTAGAAGCAGGCCAAACTGCAGTATTTACTTCTACAAAACAAATTGAACCAGGTAAATACAAAGTTAATTTCTACACACGTACAAACAACTCAGGCAGAGCTCTTATTGATGTCACACTTAATGATTATCCAGCAGTTGAGATTGATGCAAACACAGCTTATGTAGTTTACAAAGAATACTTGCTTTATGAAAGTGTAGATATTTATGGAGACTTCACAGTTAGATTGGATGCAAAATCTGCAGGTTCAATTTATGCAGGTTATGTGGCATTTGAAAAAATCGGCGAATATGAAGGTGAAGAAATCACAACAGTTCCTACTGAACCACCAACAACTACAACAACAACATCAACTCCTATTGTAGATGAAGATAGTTTCAAATGGAATCTTTATACAGATAACTTCACTTATAATGCTGACCACACAATGAATAATTCTTCAAATGGCAAACCGTTTTTAAACACTCATTATGCAAATGAAGGCACCTATTTCTTCTCATCTAACAATGTGGTTGGAAATAGCGTAACTCTTACATCAAAAGCTTTAGTTGCTCCTGGTACATATTCTGCAAGACTTTATGCAAGAGCAGCTACTTCTCGTGCTTTGTTTGATTTAACAATCAATGGCGTTAAAGTTGCAACAAATCTTAACACTCATGTTTCTGGTGCCAACAGCAGTAATGGCGGTTATAATTATCCTTTTGACCTTACAGAAGGTACCGTTACATTTACAGAGCCAACTAAACTTGTTTTATACTTTGTTATAACAGATGTTTCTAAAGCAAGCCATGTATATTTGAATTCAATTGAATTAACAAAAGTTACTGAAGATGATGGCGAAGAAGAGGAATCATCATCAACAACAACTACAACTACAACAACTACTACAACAGTTCCTGCAATTCCAGATTATTTAGATGGAAGCTACACAATTGAAGATGTTGCTAATCCAGATTGTTGGACAGTAGGTCAATACAAAACTGACGGTACATTCAACCCTACATCAACAGCTCGTGCATCTGTTAAGAAGTTAATCCAAGTTGTTGCTGGTACAACATATATTCTTGATGCAGAAGGCGCTGACTTGAAATATGTTGTTCGTGAATACGACGCAGACAAGAAATATATCGGCACTACTAATTCAATGTTATTTGGTGCTAAATACGTTCCTTCAGAAGGCACAGCATTTATCGGTCTTGTAATGTTCGATGGTTCACCTTATGCTGACATCGTAGCTGGCGTTATTAAACCTTCAATGGTAGAGTATGTTGAACCAACAACTACAACTACTACAACAGTTCCTGTTCCAGTAGAGCAAGATGGTCCAACAACAGACATCGTTTCAACAGTTGATGGTGCGGCTATCAGACTTAATGAAGTTAATGGTATGAGATTCTATGCTAACTTCAAGGGCAACCTTGATGAAGTAAAAGAAATCGGTATCATTATTGCTCCAAAAGATATCGTTGGCGATTACTTCACAATGGAAGACGATCATCAAAAAGTTGTTTATGATCACAAGACTTATGGCCTTTGGGAAGATGATCAATTTGTAGGTTCTATTGTTGGTATTAGAGAAACAAATGCTAATGGTGAAGGAACCGGCAACCTTGCTCGTGACTTTATTGCTCGTGCATATGTTGTAATCGGTGAAAC
This sequence comes from Acutalibacteraceae bacterium, assembly GCA_045649445.1. Classification (GTDB taxonomy): domain Bacteria; phylum Bacillota; class Clostridia; order Oscillospirales; family Acutalibacteraceae; genus RUG11462. Next base: position 3,238 of record JAZRPX010000243.1, read on the forward strand.
AACATATTATGCTAAAGAAACAACCGTTAGAAATCTTGCAGCTATCGCTGATGAATATATCGCTGATGAAAAAGGCGGTTATGCTGAATTAAATGCAGATATCAAAGAAATGGTTGATCTTTGGGCTAAAGCAAATGACTAATTAGGAGGTAAATACAGATGAAATTTGAAAAAATTGAAATCGCATTAGAAAAGTATGAATCTCTTGATATTATTGCTTCATCTCCAGAAGAGGTTCCAACAGAGCCTGTTCAACCAGAGACAACAACAAAATACGATCCATACGAAAACGATAAATGGTAAAAACAAAAAGGAGTTTCGCATTTGCGAAACTCCTTTTTTTATTATTCGGGTCTAAAACTATTTTTTCCAACTCTACAGATAGGACAACGATAATCTTCAGGCAAATCATCAAACTTTGTTCCTGGCTTGATATCTTTGTTTTTATCGCCTAAATCTTCGTCATAAACATATCCGCAAACATTACAAATATATTTCATTATTATCTACTCCTTTTTTGTTTTAAATATTCATTAATAAGGTCAGCAACTGCCTTAATATCGCTTAAACAAACGGTTTCAATAGGTGTGTGCATATATTTAATAGGAATTGAAATGAGCGCAGTTTTAACACCGGTTTCAGTAATTGTTACAACATCGGCATCGGTTGAAGTAAGTCCGTTCATTGCTTCTAATTGATAAGGAATATTGCACTTTTCAGCAAGATTTATTAGGTTATTTCTCATATCTTTATCAAGAATCGGAGAAACACCAATCATTGCGCCTTTACCTATTTCGCCACATTTTGATTTATCACAATTTGGGGTAAATCCAAAAGAAACGTCAATTATAATCGCTTCGTCAATCTCTTTATCGAATGCGCCGATTTTAGCGCCACGATTTCCTAATTCTTCGCCACTTGCGAGTAAAATAATAATGTTTTTATCTGGAATACCTTGTGATTTAATGTTTTTAGCAACCTCTATAAGCGCTACGCAACCACTTCTGTCATCAACTGATTTACCACTGATAAAATCATTTTGCAATTCAATAGCAGTTGTATTAAAAGTAGCAAAATCACCGATTTTTATCAAATCTTTAGCATTTTCAAGCCCTGTATCAACAAAAATTTCATCAAGAGATGAAAATTCATCGCTCTTGTCTTTTGCTAAATGAGGAGGAGTTGATGTGAAAACACCTATAATATCTTTGTTTTCAGTATGAATTTTAACTGTGTTTGCAGGCAAGGTTCTAATATCAATACCACCAACATTTGAAAGACGAACAAATCCGTTTTCAAGCACATTTGTAACGGTAAACCCAATTTCGTCAATATGCGCTTCAAGTAAAATGGTTTTGTCTGACTTACCCTTTATAAATCCAAAAACGCTACCTGTAAGGTCGGTTTTTATCTCGTCTACAAAAGGTGAAAGCATATTGATAACTTCTGCTTTTGCTTTTTGCTCACTTCCAACAAAGGTAGAATCACAAAGCTTTTTCAAATTTTCTTTCATATCTATTTTAAACCTTTAACTATATTTTTAAAATGTCTGCCACGCTCTTCAAAATCTTTGTATTTATCAAATGAAGCCGATGCAGGCGAAAGTGAAATAACATCGCCAGAAACGGCGTTTTCACGCGCTTTTTCAACTGCTTCTTCCATAGATTCTGCGTGAAGTATTTTAATTTCATTTTCGTTATAATCTTTGTCGTTAACAACTGCTTTTTCGATTTTTTTAGCAGTTTGCCCTGTTAAAACAAGAACTTTAACATATTTGTTCAAAGCGCCTGAAAGCGTTGAATAATCAAGCTGTTTATCAGACCCACCTGCGATGATAATTACCTTTTTGTTAAAAGCAGTAAGCCCTGCAGTAACAGAAGCCGGAGAAGTGGCAATAGAATCATTATAATATCTTACGCCATCTAATTCTCTAACAAATTCGATTCTATGCTCAACGCCTGCGAATGTGTTTGCAACTTCTCTAATATCTTCACCCAAAACTTCACCGTAGGTAATAGCAATAGCGGTCAAATAATTTTCAACATTGTGCATACCAGGAATTTTTATTTCATCTTTATGAACAATTCTTGTAACTTCTTTTCCGTTATTGAAAACGAGATAACCCTCGTCATCTAAATAAGCGCCATAGTCTAATTTTTCTAAATGGCTAAAATATACTAACTTTCCACGAACATATTTTGCGAGTTCCCTTGTAACTTCGTTATCAAAATTCAAAACTGCTTTTGAAAATGCGTTTTGATGGGAGAGAATGTTAACCTTCGCGTCAATGTATTCTTGCATATCCTTGTGAACGTTTAAATGGTCAGGATAAACATTAGTAATCGCCGCAATTTGAGGCGATTTTCTCATAGAAATAAGTTGGAAAGATGAAAGTTCAACAACGCATATATCATCTGAACTCATTTCTTCAATAAGAGGCAAAAGTGGTGTGCCAATGTTACCGCCTTTATATATTTTTTTGCCTGTTTTCTCTAAAATCTCGGTAACGATAGTTGTGGTAGTTGTTTTGCCATCTGTACCTGTTAGCGCAATAATTTTTGCAGGGCAAATATCAAAAAACACTTCCATTTCACTTGTTACTACAACGCCTTTTTTTCTGAAATTTTGTAAAACAGGCAAGTTGTAATACATGCCAGGCGCTCTAAAAATTATATCAACCGAGAGATTGTCTAAATAATCTTCGCCACATTTGATTTTTGCGCCACAAGATGTAATTTGTGAAATGATTTCGTCAGAAAAATCACTTTTATCTTTGCGGTCACAAACAGTGATTTCAGCGCCGTATTTCGCAAAAAGAGAAACAAGCGGTAGGTTTGACCTGCCAATACCACAAAAAGCAATTTTTTTGCCACGCATACTATTTAAAAAATTTTCAACACGATTATCCATAAAAACTTATACTCCTAAAGTATTCTACTGTTTATTATACTTGTATTTTTCATAAATATCAACCTTTAATTTCAACGCCTGTGTAGTAATATTTTAAAATTGATTTATAATCGCTACCTTCTTTGGCTAAAATGCGAGCGCCATATTGACTCATTCCAACTCCGTGACCATATCCCCTTACAGTGAAAGTGAATTTATCATCATTAAATTTTAAATCAAAATTAGCGCTACGAAGTGAAAATGCAGAGCGTATTTGCGCTCCTGTGAAGGATTTGTTGGCTAAAATAATAGATTTAACCGTGCCACTGTTTGTCGTTTTAACTTCGCCTATAAATGAATGAATATTTTTAGGTAAAGTTATTTTAAGTTTTTTTAGTCTTGCAGAAAATTCAGGAATTGTGTATGTAACAGTGCTTAAATAAGCAGGATTAAGCAAGTCAGAAATGCTATCAACCGATTTAAGATATGGGTAATCGCCACCCCATATATCTTCGCAATTTTCAGTTTTTCCACCTGATGTATCGTGATAAACTGCTAAAATCGGTTTGTTATTATAACAGATGATATCATTTTTAACCTGCGCGATAAGTGGTTTAACTCTTTTTTCTAACCTTTCAAGTAAACTGCCGTATTTTGCTTTTCTTTTTTTATAATTCATATATCCTTGGTCAATTGAATAGTCATCAGTTATATCATAATTTTTGTTTTTGTTTTCTGCTTTTCGGTATTCTAACAAAGTGTGCGCAGCAACGGCTTGTGCTTTTAATGCCTCATCGGGATAATTTTCGTCCATTTCAGTTAAAACAACCCCAAGTAAATATTCTGAAATTGAAATTGTTTTAATAGTTTTAGTATCACTCATAAAAATTTTAATTTCATCTTTGCTTGTCTTGATAGTTGATTTTATGGTAGCGCTTGTTGTAATATTTTCATTGTTTTTTGTATTTGTTTGAAGCACGCTTAAAGGAATTGTAACAATTCCTATAAATATTATTGTGAATATCAACAAATAAAACTTTACCATAATAATTACTCCTTGACTTTTAGTGATATTTATTATAATATATTTAATGAGAGATTTTGTGTTTTGCTCTTTGTCCATTTTATGCGAGAGCAAATGAAAATATTATTTATCAGGAGAAAACGAAAGCATGATTAGAAAACTCATTTTGCTAATTTTTGTTGTTCTTTCAACCATTGGGTTAACTGGGTGGAGAATTAGGTTGCTTAATGAAGGAATTGATTCGTTCAACGGATTTTTCAAACCAGAATTCGTAGGTCAAAGCATTGCGTTTGCAGTTGTTTTGGTAGTTGTTATTATTATAAGTTCAATTTTTGCAATCACTGATAAGAACTTCCCTGGCTCGCCTAGAAGGTCTTCAAGAAGCGTTGGAATTCTCAATCTTAGTTACACAATGATAATATTGTTGTTTTGTTTGGATTTGGTAGGTAAGGTTGAAGATGCGTTTGGCATTGCGTTATTAGTAGGCGCAATAGGTCTTGCTTCTTTTATGATTTATTATGCTGTGTGTATGTTTAATTTTAAAAGAGTATGGCCAATTTTAAGTGTTCTTCCTTTGTTGTTTTTTGTGATAAACCTTGCGTTTACATTTGTGAATTCTTTTGGAATAATTAAATCAAACATTGTTGTTTTTGAAATAATTTCGTTAGTATTTTGCGTGTTATTCTTCTTGTGCTATGCTAGATACGTATCAAAAGTTAATTTCCATAAAATTAGAAAATTAACCGTGGTGTTTGGCATTTGCGCATATGTAACAACTTCGGTTTATTCTTTCAGTTGTTTGATAATTCCACTTTTCAATTCAGAGGTTGTTTCAAGAGATGAATTATCAAAAGATTTGTTTATGGCTGCAACTTCAGTTTATATATTGTTGTATTTGGTATTTTCATTATCAAATAAACGGCTTTACAGTATTTATCATCACAAGCCAAAGGTAGAATATGTTTCTGAAACAATTGATGAAAGTGTTTTTGGTGAGTAATTTTGTGGCCATTTAAAAAAAGAAGAAAACTTGAAAACCCTGAAGTTTTAGCAAGAATAAACAGTCGCGCAATTAAATATGTTACAACAAGAAATGAAGATGGAACCGAATATGTTTTAGGGCATTCCGGTTCAATAAACATTAAGGGCGAAGAACTTATATGTTTTTCAGAAGGAAAAGATGTTTTTCGTTGTAATGTATATGATGCAAAAGTTGGCGAACTTTTGTCTAAAGATGGGGTAAGGTTATCAAAAATAAATGAAGATGGTAGCGAGTATGCAGTTGTGGCATATTATGTTTATCATAGATAGTTGGAGTATTTTTATGAAAAGAATTTTAGCAGTTGTTTTTTGCTTTGTAATGATGTTCGCATTTGTATCTTGTAATGATAATGTGAGCAGTGTTGAAGAAACAAAATTAGAAGTAGATTTTTCAATGAACCTGACAAGAAGTGCAAATGGAAGAGTTTGTCTTAACACAAATTTACCTGTTGGCACAAAGCTTGATGTTGATGTTTTTGTTGGTGATTTGTATCATTCAAAAGAAACAGTTGAAGTTCAAGGTGATATTGAAACTAATTATTTTATTACAGAAAGTCAAATTGATAAAAACGGAAAACTTATTAAAGATGGCAATTATATTTTATCGGTTCAGTTGGTTGACCCTGTAAAACAAACTGATGAAGTAAGAGCCGCTATTGGTCAAAATGGTGAAAGACTATCCGGTTTGTATTCTTATGATACAGAAAAAGGTAAAACAGTGAAACTGTTAAGACCGATAGTTAAGAAAAAAGACTTTTTCTCAATGCCTGATAATTAAAAAAGCAAACGCAGTTTTTCAATAAAAAACTGCGTTTTTTAAAGTGGTGAAAGTTATGTTTAGCAGAAGTGAAATGCTTTTAGGAAAAGAAAATATAAATAAATTGAAAAATTCTTCTGTTGCAGTTTTTGGTATCGGTGGAGTTGGTGGGCATTGCGTTTTAGCCCTTGCTCGTGCAGGTGTTGGCAAATTAACTCTCGTTGATAATGATGTAGTAAGCGTAAGCAATATCAATCGTCAAGCAGTTGCTTTTTGTGATACAGTTGGTAAACAAAAAACCGAAGTTATGAAAGAAATGCTTTTAAAAATCAATCCAAAAATAAAGGTTGAAACAAAAAACGTTTTCTTTTTGCCTGAAAATAAAGATGAGTTTAATTTTAAAGAATTTGATTATATTGTAGATGCGATTGATACTGTTTCGGGTAAAATTTGCTTGGTTGAATGTGCAAAAGAGAATGGTGTTGAAATCATTTCTTCAATGGGCGCAGGTAATAAATTAAATCCAACTCAATTTGAAGTTGCCGATATTTACAAAACATCAGTTTGCCCTCTGGCAAAGGTTATGAGAAAAGAGTTAAAACAACGAGGAATAAAAAATCTTAAGGTTGTTTATTCAAAGGAAAAAGCGCTAAAGCCAATAGGTGAAACTGATGGTAGAACACCGGGAAGTGTTTCGTTTGTTCCAAGCGTTGTTGGAATAATTATGGCAAGCGAAGTTGTGAAAGACATTATAGGGGTAAGAAATGAATAATATCAAAGATGATTTGATAAAACTTGCCGATGAAGATTATAAAAAATTTCATCAAAAGCTTATTCCAAATATAGATGAAAATCGTGTTCTGGGTGTTCGCACACCAAAATTACGAAAGTTTGCAAAAGAGATTAAAAACACCGATTTGGCAAAAGATTTTTTAAGAAAACTACCACATAAATATTATGAAGAAAATAATCTTCATGCATTTTTGTTAGAGAATATATGTGATTTTGATGAGGCAATTGAACAAGTAGAAGAATTTTTGCCTTTTGTTGATAATTGGGCAACTTGTGATGGTATGAAAATCAAAATTTTTCGACAAAATACTGATAAACTTATGCCTTATATAAAAAAGTGGATTAAATCAAATGATGTTTATACAGTAAGATATGCAATCGTATTGCTTTTAACCATGTATTTAGATAAAAGTTTTGATGAAAGCCATTATTTTCTTGTTTTAGATGCTATTTGTGATGAATATTATGTGAATATGGCGGTGGCCTGGTATTTTTCGTTTGCGCTTATCAAACAGTATGAAAGCGCTATAAAACTATTTGAAAATAACCAAGTGAAAAACAAATGGGTACATAACAAATCGTTGCAAAAGGCGATTGAGTCTTTTAGAATAAATGAAAAAACAAAAACATATTTAAAAAGTTTAAAATTAAAGTGAGGTAATTTTTATGAATTTTAAACATCTCGGAGTAATGCTTGATTGCTCAAGAAACGCAGTTGTAAAGCCAGAAATGGTTAAAAAATACATTGATATTTTAGAGCGTCTTGGCTTTAACACCCTTATGCTTTATACCGAAGATACTTACGAAGTAGATAATCAACCTTATTTTGGATATCTTCGTGGTAGATATTCAAAAGATGAAATGAAAGAGATTGATGCCTATGCTGCAGCGCATGGCGTTGAACTTATTCCTTGTATTCAAACTCTTGCTCATTTAAATGCAATTGTTCGTTGGCGTGAATATCATTCTTGTACAGATTTAAAAGATATTTTGCTTATTGGCGATGAAAAAACATATAAGCTTATTGATGATATGTTTTCAACACTCGCTCAATGTGTAACTTCAAGAAGTATCCATATTGGTATGGATGAAGCGCATATGGTTGGCCTTGGTAAATATCTTGACCAACATGGTTATCAAAACCGTTCAAAAATTCTTGTTGAGCATTTGCAAAAAGTTTGCGAAATTGCCGAAAAATATGGTTTTAAACCGATGATGTGGAGCGATATGTTCTTCCGTTTGGCAACAGGTGGCGGTTATTATGTTGACGAAGTTGAGTTTAGCGATGATGTTTTAACGCTCGTTCCAGAGAATTTGGAATTGGTTTATTGGGATTATTATTCAGAAGATAAAGCGCATTATGAAAAGATGATAAGCCATCATAGACAGTTTAAAAACGATATGTGGTTTGCAGGTGGGCTTTGGTGTTGGAACGGTTTTGCGCCAAGAAACGAATTCACTATCAAATCATTAAAAGCAGCAATGCCTGTTATGAATGATAAAAAAGTAGAAAATGTTTTCTTTACTCTTTGGGGTGATGATGGTAAAGAATGTTCTAATTTTGCTGTTTTGCCATCACTTTATTTAACATCTTGTTATGCAAAAGGTATAACAGATGAAGAAGAAATAAAAGCAGGATTTTATAAAGAATTCGGCATTGGATTTGATGATTTTTTGCTTCTTGATTTACCAGACACTTGTGGAATGGAAAGAGGTAGAAAAGAAAATCCTGAAAAATATATGTTCTATAACGATTTGTTCTTGGGTATTTTTGATTGCACGATTGATGATGATTTTGAGCCAGATTATGATAAATGCGCAGAAAAATTGAAAGCGTTTAAAAATCATAAAGAATATGGTTATTTGTTTGACTTTTATGAAAAACTTTGCAGATTTTTGCAGGTTAAATATACGCTCGGTAAACGAACAAGAGAGATTTATAAATCAGGAGATAAAAAAGAACTTGCAAAACTTCTTATTGAATACGAAGATTTGTATTATAAATTAGAAGATTTTTACGAATCGTTTAGAACACTTTGGTATAAAGAAAATAAACCTCATGGATTTGATGTTCAAGATATGCGTATCGGTGGATTAAAACAAAGAATTTTAAGCTGTAGAGAAAGACTTCATGATTATGTGAATGAAAAAATTGAAAGCATTCCAGAATTAGAAGAAGAAATCTTAAATGAATTTAGCGAAAAATATTGCTATTTTAATAGATACGCAAGTAACTGCACAGTTAATGTTTTTACACACAATTAAATTTAAAAATACGCCTGTTAAAACAGGCGTATTTTTTGTGCAAAAAATCTTAAAAATGACTTGTATTATTTAATAATATATATTATAATATACTATAAGTAATTATATCTTAATATGAGTTATTGTGTTTATATAAATTCTATCAAAGGAGAAGAAAATGGCAAACGGCTACGGAATTGATTTAGGTTCGTTAAAAACAGTTATTTGTTCGGGCAAATCTATTGTACTTGATGAGCATTCGGCAATATCTTATCAAACTTATACAGATGAACTTATCGCAGCAGGTACTGACGCTTATAATATGATTGGGCGAACACCTGATTCTGTAACAGCAGTAAGACCTATTATTGAGGGTGTTATTGCTGATTATGAAATGGCGCAGAATATGTTAACCGCGTTCATTTCATCAGTTGCAGGTAGTAACCTTTTAAAAGCGAGACTTATGGTTGCAGTGCCAAGTGGTATTACAAGTATGCAACGCCGTTCGCTTATAAATGCATGTTTAGAAGCAGGCGCAAGAGATGTTTGCACTTTAGATGGCCCTGTTGCCGCTGCTATTGGTATGGGTCTTGATTTTACAACTCCAAAGGGCTCAATTATTGTTGATATCGGTGCAGGTACAACTGATATTGCAACGCTTTCTTTAGGTGGTCTTGTAAAAGCAGAATCAATTCCTATAGCAGGTGATTATTTTAACAGAGAAATTGAAAAATATATAAAATTTGAGCATAACGTTGTTGTTGGTCCACATACCGTTGAGCATATAAAAACTCAAATTGGTTGTGTAAAGCCAAGACCGCTTGAGTTAACATTAACCGCTAAAGGTCAACATCAGTTTACCGGTATGCCACAAACTTTTGAAATTAATACAAGTGAAATGATAACTGCGCTTTATGATGCGGCAATGACTATTTGCTTGAACATTCAGTCAGTTATTGAAAAATCACCACCTGAAGTTGTTGGTGATATTCAAAGAGATGGTATAACTTTAATTGGTGGTGGCTCAAAACTTTTTGGTCTTCGTGAATTTATCGAAGAATTCATTGGCGTAAAGGTTAATATTCACGAAAATCCAAAAACCTGTGTTGCTTTAGGCACAGCGGCGGCGCTTAAGAATTTTGATTTATTGAAAAACGGAGATTATAAGTTTAGTTCTGCTGAAGAATATGTTTTATAAATTAGTTGAAAGGTGGGTGAAAATATGAAAAGATATGTGAAATTAATTATTTCTTGTATTTTGGCAGTTGTATTGATGTTTAATTTAACTGCTTGTACAGGTTTTTTCACTAACCCTATTTCATTAATGCAACCACCAAAACTTTCGGGTAATTTAGTTGAAATTGAAAACACATTGTCAAGTATATATCCTGATTATCAACTTTCTTATCCAACAAGTGGTAAATTTCGAAACGCTATTATTTTAAGAGACCTTAATAAAGATGGCAAAGAAGAAGCAATCGTTTTTTATCAAACAACTGAAAATCAAACCATTAATGTTCATATGAATATTTTATCTTATCTCGCAGATGAGTGGGCTAGTGAGTATGATACCGTTCTTGCAGGCGCTGGAATTGAAAGAGTAGAATTCAAAGATGTCTGTTTTGATGATGGCGAAGAGATTTTAGTTGGTAGTAAGCTTTATAACATCCAAGAAAATCAACTTAATGTTTTTAGTTATGAAAGTGGCAAAGTAACACTTTTGTCTGAAGAAATATATACAGAATATTGCGTTGGAAATATCGGCGCTTCTAAAAAACCGCAAATTGCGTTGTTTAAAATTGCATCTCGTGCGCAAACTGCATCAAGCGAGATAAAAGATAGCCCTGTTAAAAAAACAGTTAGCGCAAAACTTTTAAGCTTTAGTTATTCAGAAGATGGCGCGCCTGTTTCGCTCGGCACGGTTGAGTTTGATGCAAATACAATTTCTTTTTCATCAATACAGGTAGGCTTGATTAAAGAAAATCAAAAAGGAATTTTTGTTGATGCGTTCATAGGCACAAATGCAATGATTACTGAAGTTTTATATTATGATGAAACTTTAAAAACGTCCTTTTATCATCAAAAAGCCAATTCAACAGATGCAACTTATCGTGAGTCGCTTATAGGTTGTGTTGATATTGATAAAGATGGTTTTATAGAAATTCCTAAAACTTATATTTGTCAGGGCTATGAAACGGCAACAGATGAATCACAAAGAGTTTATTTTACAGAGTGGTATTCTGTAGATGGTAAAAACCTTGGTGAGAGAAAATTAAGTGGATTTATTAATACAGCAGATAGTTATTTCTTAAAAACTCCTGCAACATGGCTTGGTGTTATTACTGCTCAAAGAGTGCTTGAAAATAGAGAGCGAATTTTCTATGAGTGGGATGTAAATAACAGAACTTATGGCGAAGAGTTGTTTAGAATTAGAGTTTTCTTAAAATCTGATTTTGCAAAAAACAGTAGAAATTATATAAAAGTAAATTCTGATAACGATTATGTTTATGCTGTTAAAATAAATGAAAACGCAGTTTCAGAAAATAAAGTCACTGTAGATGAACTTAAAGAAAATATTATTCTTTTATAAATATAAACAATTACTTTTGAAAGAGGGTAAATTAAGATGAAAAAAATACTTGTAGTAGAAGATGAGGTAGCAATTAGAGAGTTTGTTGTTATCAATCTTAAAAGAGCTGGCTATGAAACAGTTGAAGCAGGAACAGGCGAAGAGGCGCTTGATATTTTCTTCTCAACATCTGATTTTCAAGTAGTGCTTCTTGATGTTATGATGCCTGGTATTGATGGTTTGCAAGTTTGCAAACAAATAAGAGAAAAAAATCCAACTGTTGGTATTATTATGCTAACTGCAAAATCTCAAGAGATGGATAAAGTGTCAGCGCTTATGATGGGCGCAGATGATTATATGACAAAGCCATTTTCTCCAACAGAGCTTGTAGCAAGAGTTGATTCTTTAAACAGAAGAGTTGAAATGCTTAACAGCAAAACAAACAATAAAATTACTGATGAAATTGTTATCGGTGATTTTTCACTTAATTTACGCAGAAGAACTCTTGTGAAAAGAGGAATTGAAATTGAACTTACACCTGTTGAATTTCAAATTGTTGAATATTTATTCTCTGCTTCCGGCCAACCGGTTGATAGATTAGATATTTTAAAAAGAGTTTGGGGCGAATCATTCATCGGTGAAGAAAAAATAGTTGATGTTAACATTCGCAGACTTCGTATGAAGATTGAAGATGACCCATCTGAGCCAAGATATATTGTAACTGTTTGGGGCAGAGGTTATAAATGGAACACTAATTTATAAATTTTGAAAGTGTAAACTTTAAGAAAGGAGATGCCGATTAATATGGGTAGTCATTTGAATATAAATCCTGAACATTTGCAGGTAAAAGGCCTTACAAGACGTTGGCTTATTAATATTATCGGCGTCGTTGTTCTGGTTATAATTTTAGCAGAGATTATACTTTCACTTTTTGTAAGAAATTATTATTACACTTCTGTTAGCAATAATCTCGATTCTAGAATAAATTCCTGCGCTACTTTTATGCGTGAAAAATCAAGTTTAACCTCGGTTGAATTTGAAAACGCAGCAAGAGAGTTTATTTATTCTTTTGAAGATAAAAACGAGGTTGAAGTTCAGTTTATAAATAATAAAGGCGAAGCGTTTATCTCATCAAAGGGTTATATAAATTCTAATGAAAAAATGCCTGATTATAAAAGCGCGTTTTTAAATGATGAATCTCAAAGCCAGTTTATTGGCGATAATTCAGCGGGCGAAAAAATTATGGCAAAAACCGCGCTTATGCCTAAATATAATGGAACAAGAATTGGCGCAATAAGATTCGTTGTTTCGGTTCAAAATTTGAGTGAAACTATTATTTATAATATAATCATAATTATTGCGGTTGGTCTTATTATTATCTTTGTAACAGTATTTTCGGGAATGTTGTTCTTAAAATCAATTCTCGAACCTATAAAGTCGATTACAAATACCGCTTTTAGAATAGCAAATGGTAATTTTAGCGATAGATTGCCTGTAAAAGATGCCGATGAAATTGGAAAACTTTGTGATACTATCAACTATATGGCAGCAGAGCTTGAATCAACTGAAAAGTTAAAGAATGATTTTATTTCAAGTGTTTCGCATGAGCTTCGAACACCGTTAACAGTTATTCAAGGTTGGTCTGAAACAGTTAAATGCTCTGTTGGTTTAGATGATGAGCTAGTTAAAAAAGGCGTTGATGTTATCAATGCAGAGGTTTATCGTTTGTCAGGGCTTGTTGAAGATTTGCTTGATTTCTCTAGAATGCAATCGGGTAGATTACAGATAAGAAAAGAAAAGGTTGATATTTTAGCAGAGCTTGGCGAAGCGTATATTATGTATCAAGCAGAAGCACAGAAAAAAGGCCTTGAGCTTGAGTTTATCGCACCTGAACAATTACCTTTTGTTATGGCAGACCCTGCAAGACTTAAGCAGGTGTTTATAAACATTATTGATAATGCAATTAAATATTCAACTAATAATGGCGGAACAGTTATGATTGAAGCATCGCAATCTGATGTTTATGTTCAGGTAAGAGTAAGCGATATGGGTGTTGGTATTGCCGCCGAAGATTTATCAAAAGTTAAAGAAAAATTCTATAAAGCAAATAATACTGTGAGAGGTTCTGGAATTGGTCTTGCTATTGCCGATGAGATTATTAAACAACATGATGGTATTTTAATGGTTGATTCTAAAGAAGGTGCAGGAACAACTGTAACAATCGTGTTGCCATATGTAAAAGCAGAACCAAAGGCAGAGGTTGTTGAATTGATTCAACAGCCGATAGAACGAAAGGAAACAGAGAATGAGTAAAGAAAATTGTGGCATTTGCAAAAAAACTTCGATTGGTGGTCAAGCCGTTATTGAAGGTATCATGATGAGGGGCCCTAAACGTACTGTTTTGGCAGTTAGAACTCCTGAAAAAGAAATTGCAACCGAAGATGTTGAATTTCCTAACCCTGCTAAAAAATGCAAAGTTTTAGGTTGGCCTATTATTCGTGGTGTTGCAAACTTTGCCGTTACTATGTATGTTGGAATGAAAACTCTTATGCGCTCTGCCGATTTATCAGGTATGACTGATTTGGAAGAAGAGCAAGAACAAGAAAAACGCGATGCAAAACTTCGTAAAAAAGCAGAGAAAAAAGGCATTTCATTTGAAGAAATGAAACAACAAGAAGAAGCAAAACCAAAAAAACTTTCAAATGCAGTTTTGGGCGTTGTAATGGGTATCGGTTCGGTGCTTGGCGTAGCGTTGGCGCTTTTCTTGTTTATGTATGTTCCAAGTGTTATTTTTAATGCTCTTAATTCTGCTGTTACATCGGGCGTTGATTTCACATTTTCTGCAATTGAAAATGGTGTTTTACAAAATTGGCGAGGATTTTTTGAAGGCATTTTAAAAATCGCGATTTTTGTCGGCTATATGTTGCTTGTTTCTCAAATGAGTGATATAAAGAAACTTTTTCAATATCACGGAGCAGAGCATAAAACAATTTTTTGCTATGAAAAAGGTTTAGATTTAACAGTTGAAAATGTAAGAAAACAAAGTCGTTTTCATCCTAGATGCGGAACATCTTTTATGTTTTTGATGATTGCAGTTGGCATTGTTTTTTCAACTTTGATTGTAGTTTTTGCTCCTGAAGTTACAAAAATAACTGTGCTTTGGGTTGCAATTAAAATTTTGCTTGTTCCACTTTTCTGTGGCGTTGGTTATGAACTTATAAAATTCTGTGGAAAACACGAAAACATTCTCACAAAAATTATCGCAGCGCCAGGACTTTGGGTTCAAAGAATTTCAACAAAAGAACCTGAAGACCAGATGATTGAAGTTGCAATCAAAGCAATGGAAATGGTAATTCCTGAAAATCCTGATTTAGATAAAATATGAAAAACTTTGAATTAGTTAAATATATCGAAAAACTTTTAACTTGCGAAAATGCTGATTTTGAAGCAAAGCAACTTGTTATGTTTGCGCTTGATTGTGATAATACAGGTTTTATGAAAATCCGTCAGGATTTGGCAAGTGAAAAAGATATAAATGAGTGTGAAGAATTAGCAAAAAAGCGTAATTCAGGTGTGCCTTTGTATTATATTTTAGGCAAAGCTGAGTTTTATTCAAATGAGTTTTTCAAGTCGGATCGT
>JAZRPX010000244.1:0-8730 GCA_045649445.1 Acutalibacteraceae bacterium
ACTATCACTGTTAACAAAAATGCTAATACTACAAAAACTATTTCAAAGCTTAAAAAAGGAAACTACAAAATTCAAGTTTGTTCTACCTTGAAAAAAGGCAAAAAGATTGCAAATAGTAAATGGACCGCAGTTAAAACTATAAAGGTTAAATAAAAATTTTCATTCTTAAGGAGTTGATATAATGAAAAAGTGTATTGCTTTGATTTTAACATTCGTTTTATTGTTTTGTTTGTGTGGGTGCAAAAAGCAAGATAACACAAAACAAGTTAATGATGAATTGATAATTAAGAATATTAGTGTTAATGAAATTGAAAACAACTTACTAAAAGAGCTTGAAAACGAAAATCTTTCTAACATTGAAACTATTGAAATATTTGAAAAATATGCAAAACAATGGGAAAAAATTGCCGAAGATTGTTATACCAAACTTATGAATTTAGACAGAATCAATCCGCCAAACAAAAACTATCCTTCAGTTGAAGATTTTCATAATGCCATAACAAACATTAAAACTGATTGGGAAAAGCATTATAAAAAAGAAATTAAAAACTACAAAATTGTTCTTGAATCTGAATATCAAGCAGGAACAATCGTTCCTCTTTTTTTAGCGGAATATGATTATAATATGAAAAAGGATTTTGCTTGGAAATTCATAAATATTTATGAACAAATCAATAATTAAGGAGTGTAGTTTATGATAACAACACTTAACAATATTGTTATTTATATAGTTGGATTTAGTTTGTTATTAGCTTTTCTTGGTGGACTTGCATTTGGGATTGTTCGTCTTATTCGTTCGTTTTTGAAAATAAAAACTAATCAACCAGACACAATAAAATACTATATCTTAATGATTGTGTGTATCTTAATAGCAATCGCATCGTGGATTTTTAATTTTGGTTGGTATAGATTGATTATGACTATATTTGCGATTATTCATACAATTATTTTTGTATCAATAAGTTCGAAATCAATGCTTGAAATTCATCAATCTAAAAAATTGAAAATTTACACATTGATTTCTTACATAACTTATGTAATTCCTTATATATTACTCCCAGATGCTGATGATGAAAACTTATATATGTTTTTTAGGTTAATACATAACAATAATATTATCGCAACTATATTTTACACTGTTGGTATGATGAATTTCATAGCAAATATAGTGTTTATGGTTCTTCAATCAAACGAGACAAGTAAAATAAATAGAATTTCACAAAATCAAGGAGTATAATTCATGAGTTTTTTGTATTTACTTGAAAATGTCAGGTGTGCGTTTTTAGATGGATTTATGAACATTATTACATACCTTGGCGATGAATATGCCTTTTTGGTTTTGGCTATGGTTGTTTTTTGGTGTGTTGACAAGTTTCAAGGATATTACGTTTTATTCGTTGGGTTTATTGGAACACAACTCAACCAACTTTTAAAGGTTATATTTAGAATTGAACGCCCTTGGATTCTTGATAAGAATTTCAAGCCGGTTGAAGGGTCTATTGGCAGGGCTGATGGCTACTCTTTCCCAAGCGGACATACACAAAGCGCTGTTGGTACTTTCGGCGCTATTGCTCGTTGGACAAAAAGCAATGTTTTGCGCATTGTCTGTGTTATTCTATTCGCATTAGTTGGCTTTTCGAGAATGTATTTAGGCGTTCATACACCAAAAGATGTTTTGACTTCGCTTGTTATAGCGCTTATATTAGTTTTTGCGCTCTACCCTATTATGAAACGCGCGCAAGACAACCCTAAAGTTATGTACATCTTGTTCGGCGTTGTTATTGCCTGGTCATTTGCGCAAGTTTTGTTTATGGAATTGTACCCATTCCCTGCTGACGCTAACGGCGAAGAACTTTTTTCTGCCACTAAAAACGCTTACAAACTTTTAGGCGCTGTTGTTGGTATGCTTATTGCTTATATTGTTGATAAAAAATATATAAACTTTTCAACCAAAGCAGTTTGGTGGGCGCAGATTATAAAAGTTGTAGTTGGTCTTGGCATTACAATTGGACTTCAAAAACTCGGTTACACAGTTTTTGGTCTATTCTGCTCTGATATGATGGTAAGGGCTTTAACTTATTTTACAATGGTTATTTTTGCAGGTTGCATTTGGCCATTAACTTTTAAATGGTATAAGAAAAATTAGAATTTTAAACAAAAAATCCGCTTCTTTTTGAAGCGGATTTTTTTATTTTTCTTCGTGATAATCTTTTTCAGTATTTACATTCCAGATGTTTGACTTATCATCAACACCATTTAAAATATTTTCAACTGTATTAAAAGCAGTTGCCATTGAATGGTCCATATTATTATATCTATGTTGACCATTTCTGCCAACACAATAAAGATTGCTATATTTGTCAAGATATTCAATTATATAATCAATATACGCATAGCCGTCAAAATAAGCAGGATATGCTTTTTTAACCTTTTCTCTATGAGCATCAAGCACATCATCTTGATATATAACGCCCATTGAAACCAATTCTTCAACTGCGAATTTGATGCACTCGCCGTCTTCCATATTCCAGAAAGCATCGCCTTCTTCACAGAAGTATTCAAGACCAATCCAAACTGTGTTTTCAGGGGCCGAAACCATATAAGGCGACCAGTTATTAAAAATTTGAATTCTGCCTAATTTCACATTGGTATCTTGAACATAAATCCAACAATCAGGGATTATATTTGAAAGGGTTTTAATTTTAGTTTTATTCTCTAAATTGAGTTTGTTAACAAGCAAACCAACGGTAACAAAATCGCGATAAGGCAAGGTTTTTGCCGCATTTCTTACTTCTGGTGGAATGTTATCACTTTCAATTCCTGCAACCAAATCTTTAACAGGCATTGATGAGATGAAAATATCAGCATCTAATTTCATCTTTTTACCGTTTTGCTCAAAAACAACAGATTTTACTTTGCCGTTTGCTTCATCAACAAGCAACTTTTCAACCTTTGCATTATGAAGAATTTTACCACCCATATCACAAAATCTATTTGCCACTGTTTCCCACAATTGACCAGGGCCGAATTTTGGATAATGAAATTGCTCGATAAGAGATGTTTCGGTTGTTTTAGAATCTTTTGAGAAAATCTTTCTGAAAGCGTTTTTGATAACGCCCATAATAGACAAGCCCTTTACCCTTTGAGAGCCCCAATCTGCTGAAATTTCGCTTGGATGCCTACCCCAGAGTTTTTCAGTATATCCTTCAAAAAACATTGAATAAAGCACCTTGCCAAAACGGTTAATATAGAAGTTTTCTAGCGAAGTTTCAGGCAACTTTTTAAACACAGATTTTAAATATGAAAAACCTGCTTTTACTGTTGTTGTAAAGCCCATTCCTTTGATTGTATTCCAAGAAAGTGAAACAGGATAATCAAAAAACGTGTTTTTATAATAAATTCTTGAAACCCTGTCACGAAGAAGCATTACTCTATCAACTTCTTCAGGGTCTGGACCGTTTTGCGCAAGTTCTTTTTCTCTGTTAAGCACTAAATCGTCAAAAGCCGGCGCGCCTTGAAGTGGCATAATTTCTTCCCAAAATGCATTTACTCTTTCATCTTTTGAAAAGAATCTATGACCACCGATATCCATTCGGTTTCCGTTATAATAAACTGTTTTAGAGATGCCACCTATTGCATCGGTTTCTTCTAAAATTACTACGTTTACATCTTTTGAATTTTTTAATAATTCATAGCCGGCGGTAACACCCGCAGGGCCTGCACCGATAATTACTATATTTTTCAGTTTTATCTCTCCTTATTTTTAATGAAATTATTATACTATACTTCAAGCACTCTGTCAAACGCCTTCTAAAGTTTCAAAATCAGGTATGAAAGACTCATCTGCTGTTTCGCCTTCTTGCACAAACGCGTTTTCAACGCCTAATTCAACTGCAAAATCAACTATTTCTTGATATTCTTCATCTGTTAGTTTTCGATTTAACTCTGAAATTTTGCATTCACCCATTGGCGTATATTGATTCATTATGCTTAAGATAACATCATCTTGATACTCGTTATAAACATATTCAATAACTCTTTTTGAATCATCTGCATTTTCTGGCAAACATAAATGACGAACGATTATACCTTTTTGCATAATACCATTTTTATCGTAACAAGGTTTGCCTGTTTGCAAAAACATTTGTTTAAGCGCTTTACTTGCTACTAAAAAATAATTCTCGCAAGAAGAATATTTTTTTGAAAGAGCGCTTGAAACATATTTTAAATCGGTTAAAAATATATCAACAACGCCTTGCAATGATTTTATGGTATCAACATCACAATAACCACTTGTGTTATAAACAATTGGGATTTTAAGCCCTTTTTCTTTGGCTTTTATTATTGCCGATTTTATTTGTAGCGCATAATGGTCAGGCGTTACAAGATTGATATTATTGGCGCCTTTTTCTTGTAATTCAATAAAAATTTCAACAAGACGATTTATTGTTATCTCTTTGCCAAATCCACCTGAAATGGCTTTATTTTGGCAATAAACACATTTTAAATTACAACCTGAAAAGAAAACTGTGCCAGAACCAGACTCACCTGAAATGCACGGCTCTTCATAAAAATGTAAAGCAGCGCGAGAAATTTTTATTTTTTCTCCAACGCCACAAAACCCTTGAATTTTGTTTCTATCAACGCCACATTTTCTTGGACAAATATTACAAATCATTTTATTTTTCCTAAATAATCTAATAATTTTTGCTTATCATTTTCAACTTTGCCATCAATAACGCTTAATAGCAACTTATTTAACAAAACACCGATTTGTTTTGATGGCGCATATCCTAATTCGATTAAATCATTACCATTAACTTTTAAACTCTTTAAAGAAAAGCATTGATTTTCTTTTTCAATTTTTTCTAAAATCTTCAAAAGTGAAGAAATATATTCTTCTCTATCTTGATATTCTTTAGCATGAGCAGATGCGTCTGCTCTTTTTATTTTTAGCAAATTCAAAAAATCTTGTTTTGAAAATTTTAATAAAAATCTTTTAACGCTTTTTTCTGTTAGCGCTACTTCTCTATCGTGAATATAAACAAGAGTTGAAACTGCATTTTTAGTTGCATTATCACATTTCAAACGAGTTAAAATTTCTTCTATGATTTTTTCTGAAACTTTATTATGACCATAAAAATGACCAACGCCTTTTTCATCGGTAAAATAAACTTTTGGCTTGCCGATATCATGGAAAAATGCGGCAAGGCGCAAAACTTCATCACTTTCAATTGCACTAACAGTTTTTACAATATGAGTATAAACATCATAACAATGATATTTTGTGTTTTGGTCAAATTGAAAGCAAGGTTTTATTTCAGGAATAAACTGCGCGATTACATCTTTGAATTCAATTAAAACATTTTCAACATTTTTGCCACAAAGAAGTTTTTTAAATTCAACAAAAATTCGCTCTTTTGATATGTTTTTAAGAAGATGTTTGTTCTTAATTATGCTTTTTGCAGTTTTTTCTTCAATATTAAAACCCAATTTCGATGAAAAACGAATTGCGCGAAGAATTCGAAGACCATCTTCTAAAAAGCGTTTATCACTATCTCCTACACAACGAATTACTTTGTTTTCAAGGTCTGCAAGTCCTCCAAAAAGGTCAACAAGCCCTGTTTCTTCATTATAAGCCATTGCGTTAACTGTAAAATCACGACGACTTAAATCTTCTTTTAAATTTCTTGTAAACTTAACATTAGTTGGGTGGCGATTATCTGTATACTCGCCATCAATTCTATAAGTTGTTACTTCTACAGAATTGCCATCAACTAAAACTGTAACTGTGCCGTGAGAAAGCCCTGTTTCAATAACCTTAAAATCTTTGAAAACCTTCATCATTTCATCAGGTGTTGCATTAGTTGTTATATCATAATCATCAGGGATAACACCCATCAAACTATCTCTAACGCATCCACCAACAAGAAAGCCCTCGAAATTAGAGAGCTTTAATGTATCAAGTATTTTTTTGCAGTAAGACGGAATGATGATTTTTTTCATAAACTAATTCTGCTTTCTTACAATTTTATACTCATCGCCATCACGAAAATATGGGCATTTTTTGTTTTGCGATATACGATAAACTTCATCTTCATCTAAAACAGCTGTGCAAAAATATTCCTCATATTCTTCATCATAAGCGAAATAAGCGCAGTTTTCACAATCCATTGTTTACACGCCTTTCATTGTAAGCGAAATTCTCTTTTTAGCAATATCAACAGACATAACCTTAACATTAACAATATCGCCTACTTTTAACACTTCTGATGGATGTTTAATATACTTATCGCAAATTTGCGAGATATGAACAAGGCCGTCTTGATGAACGCCGATATCAACAAACGCGCCAAAGTCGATAATATTTCTAACTGTGCCTTTAAGTTCCATACCTTCTTTCAAACTTTCCATAGAAATAACGTCTGTTCTGAAGGTTGGTTTTGGCAAATCATCTCTTGGGTCTCTGCCTGGTTTTGAAAGTTCTTTTACAATATCATTAAGAGTTGGAACACCAACGCCTAATTTTTCGGCAGTATTTGACACGCCCATTTTTTCTAACTTTTCAGCAAGGTCTATAATTTTGCCTTGTTTTACATCGTCTTTTGTATAGCCACAAAGTTCGATTAACTCACCTGCTGCTTTATAACTTTCAGGGTGAACGCCTGTATTATCAAAAACATCTTTGCCTTCAACTCGCAAGAAACCTGCGCATTGTTCGAACGCTTTAGGGCCGAGCTTTGGTACTTTTTTAAGCGCTGCTCTTGATTTATAAACACCGTTTTCTTCTCTATAAGCAACAATATTTCCTGCAACGGTTGCGTTTATACCTGCAATACGGCTTAAAAGTGGCGCAGAAGCAGTATTAAGGTCAACACCTACTTCGTTTACACAACTTTCAACTACACCATCTAACGCGCCAGAAAGTTGTGCTTGTGGCATATCGTGTTGATACTGGCCAACACCAATTGCTTTTGGGTCTATTTTAACAAGCTCTGCTAATGGGTCTTGCAATCTTCTTGCAATAGAAACTGCAGAACGCAAAGATACATCGTAATCAGGGAACTCTTTAGCGGCAAGTTTTGAAGCAGAATAAACTGATGCTCCTGCTTCTGAAACCACCATATAACTTACGCCACAATCAAGTTCACGGATAACATCTGCCGCAAATTCTTCAGTTTCGTGAGATGCAGTACCATTACCAATTGCAAAGCAATCAACATTATATTTTTTAACAAAATTCTTGATAATTGCTTTTGCTTCTTCAACTTTTGAATGAGGTGGCACAGGATAGATTACTCCTGTATCCAAAACTTTACCTGTTCCATCAACAACTGCTACTTTACAGCCGGTTCTGTAACCTGGGTCAAGACCAATTGTGATTTTATTTTTAACAGGTGGCTGCAAAAGAAGCTGACGAAGATTAAGCGAAAATACTTTTATAGCCGCATCTGATGCGCGTTCAGTTAACTCACTTCTAATTTCCCTAGAAACTGATGGGAAAATAAGTCTATCATAAGCATCTTCTGCTGCCTCTGATACTAAATTACCACAAAAACTATCATTCTTAACATGGTTTGATTTAACAATTGACAATGCTTTATCTAAATCAAACTCGATATTAACTTTTAAAAAGCCCTCTTTCTCACCACGGTTAATAGCAAGAATTCTATGACCTGGAATTTTCTTAACGCTTTCTGAAAACTCTGCATAAATTTCATAAACCGAAAGGTCTTCACCTGCGCCTTTTGAAACAAGCATTGCGCTTTCATTCATTACAACTCTAAGGCGTTTTCTAACGTTTGCATCATCTGAAATGTTTTCTGCAATAATGTCTTTTGCTCCTGCAAGAGCTTCTTCAACTGTTTCAACGCCTTTTTCAGCATCTATAAACTCATTTGCTTTTTCTAAAACTGACGCTTCATCACATTCGCCATCATAAATAAACTGTGAAAGCGGTTCAAGGCCTTTTTCTTTAGCAACTGATGCACGAGTTTTTCTCTTTGGTCTGTAAGGACGATAAATATCTTCAAGCTCTGTTAAAGTTTCAGCCTTTAAAATTGCCTCTTTTAATTCATCGGTAAGTTTACCCTGTTCTTCAATTGTATTAATAATTTTTTCTCTTTGCTCATCCATATTTCTTAGATAAACTAATCTATCATTAAGTTCACGGATTGTTTGATCGTCCAAAGAACCGGTCATCTCTTTACGATAACGAGCAATAAACGGAATTGTGTTTCCATCATCAATAAGCTTAACGGTGTTTTCAACCTGAAAATCTCTTAATTTGAATTCTTCTTGTAGTTTCTTTAAAATGTCCATAAATTTCTCCATATGTATAAATATATTATATATATTATATTACTTTATACTATAAATGTCAAATGTTATAAAAATTAAAGTTTTTATAAAAAAGTGTTGACTTTTTTAATCGATTGTGATAAAATATTCAAGCCGCATATTAGGGGCATTATTAAAAAGTGGGTTTTCCCCGCCCTATAGTAGCGAGTCTAATATAAAGGAAGAAAGATTATGTACGCAATTTTTGAAACCGGTGGTAAGCAGTACAAAGTTGAAAAAGGCGATGTAGTGTTTATCGAAAAAATCGATGTAGCTGAAGGCGAAAATGTTATTTTCGACAAAGTTTTGTACACAAGCAATGGCAAAACTACTAAAGTAGGTACTCCTTACTTAACTACAGTTGTTGGTGCTAAAGTGTTAAAACAAGGT
>JAZRPX010000245.1:0-4610 GCA_045649445.1 Acutalibacteraceae bacterium
ATTGGCAAACCAAAACCATCTCATACGTTTCTTTGGTTTGTTAATTCATCTGCTAAAATAACTGATTCTAAAGGCAAGGTTTTAGTTGTTGAAAAAAACCAACTAGCATATATGCCTAAAGGCATAGAATATACTGTTGAATTTTTTGATACAGCACCTAATAGAACTGATACTATTGTTATGCATTTTGATATGAAAGATATAAACGGCAAAGACATTGCGCCTACTGACCACCCTATTTTATGTTTGAAAAATGTAGATGTACAATTATCTGTTGATATAAAAGAAGCTGCAGAGCAGTTTCAAAAAAGTTTAACTTGTATTCCTGAAATAACTTCATTAATTTATAAAGTGTTTGCAACTGTTTCTAAAAAACAAAGAAAATCAACTGTTAAACATAAATTCTCATATATTAAAGAAGGTATTGAATTACTTGAAAGTGATTCTAATAAACCAATTGATGAAATTGCAAAAATGTGTGGTGTTAGCGAAGGATATTTCAGAAAATTATTTAGAGAATATAGCGGTGATAATCCAATTGATTTTAGGCAAAAACATAGAATTGAAAAAGCAAAACAAATGCTTTTGCTTGATACATTTACAATAGGAGAAATCGCACAAGAACTTCATTTTTCGGATATTTATCACTTTAGTAAAACATTCAAAAAATTTGTAGGTGTCTCCCCTAAAAACTACATAAAACAGAATTTGTAAACTACTTTTTATATTCTTCAGCAACTTCATCAACCATTTTCTGTGCAGTTTCCATATCACCACTTTCAACTGCTTTTAAATAGTCGGCATCGGTTTTTTCACCAACAGAAAAAGCTCTTAACAAATCAATTGCTTCTATGTATCCATCAAAACCTCTTCCGCTAATTGTTTTGAAACAATAGTTTCTAACATAAGATATCTTGCGAAAATCTTCTCTTGAATCAACATCAGAAATATGAACTTCTACCGCAGGAATATTAACTGCTTTTAGAGCATCTAAAATTGCAATGCTTGTATGAGTATAAGCAGCAGGATTTATAACAATTCCATCAAAATTATTATAAGCGCTTTGAATTTTATCTACAATAACTCCCTCGTGATTAGATTGAAAAATCTCAACCTCTATCCCCTTTTCTTCACAATGTTTTTCTATCATTTTACAAAGATTTTGATAGGTTTTATCACCATAAATTTCTGGCTCGCGAAGACCCAACATATTAAGATTCGGTCCATTTATAACTAAAATTTTCATAATTTAAAATCCTTTAATATTTTTTCAATAATTGAATCATCAATGCAAGAATCTGTAAAGAGTTCATAAGCTTTTTTTGCTTGAGCAACAAGCATTGACAATCCATTAGCATTGTTAATATTCAATTCATCAGCTTGTTTAAGAAGTTTTGTTTTTGCAGGATTATATATTAAATCCAAAACTGCCTCACATTGTTTGAAATCAATTAAATCAATAGGAGAATTTTCAATATTAGGATACATTCCAACAGGAGTTGCATTAACAATAACTTCAGCATTTAAATGCTTGTTTAAGTTACTATAATTATTCTCACTATTTCGGCTTATAACAACTACTTCAGAAGCACCTAAATCTTTTAAAACAACCTGACAAGTAAGAGATGCACCACCACTGCCTAAAATTATTGCTTTTCTACCTTTAACGTCAACATCAGTTGAATTTAACATATATAAAAAGCCATAATAGTCTGTGTTATAACCAGATAGTTTCCCGTCTTTTTCTTTTACTATCGTATTAACTGCGCCAATTCTTTCTCCACCAACTGATAATTTGTTACAATAAGGTATAACGTCTTTTTTATAAGGAATCGTAACGTTAAAAGCATCTAAATCGTTTGATTTCATAAACGATTCTAACTCATTTGGCTCTAATTCATAGAGTTTGTACTCATAATTTGAAAAACACGAATGAATTTGCGGAGAATAACTATGAGATAGTTTTCTACCTATCAAACCACATTTCATTTAAACCACCTCGGTATAACTACCTAAATATTTAAACTCATCACAAATACCATCTAATTCACAAATTAACTGAACAAATTCTTCAGAATAGATAGAAGTTTCTAAATCAAAATAGAACATAAATTCAAAATCTCTATTTTCAAGTGGACGGCTTTCAAGTTTGATAAGATTGATATCAAGCGCATAAAGCCTTGAAAGAACTTTATATAAAGCACCTGGTTTATGTGGAAGAACAAGCATTAAACTTGTTTTATCTGCGCCTGGATAAATTTCAAGATTTTTAGATATACAAATAAATCTTGTGTAATTATTATTTTTGTTTTGAACACAAGATTCAATGCAATTAAGATTATAAAGTTCTGCACAATTATTAGAAGATAGCGCAGCTATATCATTTCTATCACTCTCTGCAACCATTTTAGCAGCAACTGCAGTGTTTTCAACTGTTGTAATCTTAACATTGTTTAATGATTTAATAAATTCACAGCACTGTGATAACGCTTGTTCATGAGAAATGATTTCTTTGATATCTTCTATCTTTGTTTCTTTTTTCGCAAGCAAACTATGATTAATTTGAATTCTAGCGCTTTTAACAATGCTAAAATTATGGTTAACCATCAAATCATAAACTTGTTTTACAGAGCCGGCTGTGCTATTTTCAATTGGTAAAATGCCATATTTACAAAAACCTTGCTCAATAGCAGAAAAAACCTTCTCCCAATCATTGAAATACATAATGCTAGGATTTTTAAAAACTTTTTCACAAGCAATTTGAGAATATGAGCCCTCTACTCCTTGACAAGCAACAACACAATCAGTTGGAAATAAATTATTAGTTTCGTTGATTGCTTTGCTAATATTATCATAAAGTTCTGAATTTTTTTCAAGAATTTTTTCTTGATGCGAACGACTTAATTCAAACAAAAGTGAATATAAAACTCGTAAATATGATTTCATATCTGGACCTGCTTTAGAAGCAACATCATTCAATTTTTCTCTTTCTCTTTGAGAGTTTAAAACAGGAATATTATTTTTCTTTTTATATTCACCTATTTTAACTGCAACATCCATTCTTTTTTGAAATAATTTAATAAGTTCATCATCAATTTTATCTATTTCAACTCTTAATTCATCTAAATCCATAATGATTTCTCCTTAACTGTCTAATAAAGCATCATAAATTGCAATAGCTGTTACTGCTTCTATTGCAGGCACTGCTCTTGGAACTATACAAGGGTCATGTCTACCTTTGATTTCCAATTTAACGTTTTCTTTTTTGCTAAAACTAATTGAATTTTGTGTTTTAGCTATCGACGGAGTAGGTTTAATCGCAACTTTAAAATATAATGGCATTCCTGACGAGATGCCTCCTAAAATTCCACCATGATTGTTAGTTTTAGTTTTAACTTCGTTATTTTCAAAATAAAATTCATCGTTGTTTGCGCTACCAAATAATTTTGTTAATTCAAAACCATTGCCAAATTCAATTCCTTTTACTGCAGGAACACCAAAAATAGCAGAAGAAATTTTGTTTTCAAGACCATCAAACATAGGATTTCCGATTCCTGCTTCAAGTCCTAAAACAACACATTCAATAGTACCACCAACTGAATCACCGTTTTGTTTTGCTTGTTGAATTGTTTCGAGCATTCTCTCGCCCTTTGCTTCGTTAAAAACAGCAAAGTTTTTAGAACAGGTTAACTTCAATTGGTTGATATCAGGATTAACTTTATCAAAAGAATCATCATAAATATCTTTTATTGATGAAATATGTGCAAAAATTTGTATGCCTTTTTTTGCTAATATTTGCTTAACTATACCACCAGCGATACAAACTGGTGCAGTAAGACGACCTGAAAAATGCCCCCCGCCTGCAACATCCTGAGTGCCTTTATATTTCATTTGCGCAGTAAAATCGGCGTGTCCTGGTCTTGGAATATCAATTATATTATTATAATCATTAGAACGAGTATTTTGATTGTAAATAACAGCAGTCAAAGGAGAGCCACAAGTAACATCTCCAACTAAACCAGACAAGAATTCGGGTATATCAGATTCTTTTCTTGCAGTGGCAAAATCGGAGTTTCCAGGAGCTCTTCTATTTAAAAAATCTTGCAATTCTTCAAAATCAATTTTGAAGCCAGATGGTAAACCATCTATTGTTACACCAATTGCTTTAGAATGAGATTGTCCAAATATATTAACTTTAATATTTTTACCAAATACACTACTCATTTATTTCTTTAACCTTTCCTCCAAGTTTAATAAAATCATTATAAAACATAGGATATGATTTTTCAACAGATTGAGAATCTAAAATTGTTACTTTATTCTTACAAATGAGCGAAGCAATAGTTGCGCTCATTGCAATTCTATGGTCATTATAAGAATTAACGATACCGCCTTTTAACCCTTGCCCACCGATAATTAACCCGTCTTCTGTTTCTTTTGCTTTGCCACCAAGAGAATTAATCATTTCTACAACAGATTTTATTCTATCACTTTCTTTTAATTTTAATCTTTGAGCATTTTTGATTACAGTTTTGCCTTCGGCACAACAAGCCAAAACACATATAATTGGAATCAAGTCAGGTATATCAGTTGCATCGACTTCAATACCT
>JAZRPX010000246.1:0-3726 GCA_045649445.1 Acutalibacteraceae bacterium
ATATCTTCACTTTCCATAAGCTCTTTACCTGTGCCTGAAAGTGAAATGCTACCTGTTTCCAAAACATACGCTCTATCAGCAATAGAAAGCGCCATTTTAGCATTTTGTTCAACAAGCAAAACAGTGATGCCTGCTTTATGCATTGCTTCAATGATTTTGAAAACTTCTTTTACAAGAAGTGGAGAAAGACCCATTGATGGCTCGTCCATTACAACAAGTTTTGGTTTTGACATCATAGCTCTACCCATAGCGAGCATTTGTTGCTCACCGCCTGATAATGTTCCTGCAACCTGATTTTTTCTTTCTTCAAGACGAGGAAAATGATGATAAACTTCTTTTAAAGTTTCTTCAATTTCTTTCTTATCTGAACGGGTAAACGCACCCATTTTTAAATTTTCAAGAACGGTTAACTGTTGGAAAACTCTTCTTCCTTCAGGAACGTGAGCCATACCCATTGTTACGATTTTATGAGATGGAATTTTTGAAATATCAACACCATCATAAACAACGCTACCACTTTTTGCAGATAAAAGACCTGTTATAGTATGCAAAGTTGTAGTTTTACCAGCGCCGTTAGCACCGATAAGCGCAACAACTTCACCCTCGTTAACTTCAAAGGAAACGCCTTTAAGCGCATTAATCATACCATAATAAACTTCTAAATCTTTAACTTCTAATAATGCCATAATTAATCTCCTTTCCTTTTAGTCACCAAGGTATGCTGTAACAACCTCAGGGTTTTTAAGAACAACTGCAGGGTCACCTTGCGCAAGTTCTGTACCAAAGTTAAGCACGGTAATCTCATCACAAAGACCTGATACAAACTTCATATCGTGTTCAATAAGCAAAATTGTCATATCGAAATTATCACGAATGAAACGAATTGTTTCCATAAGTTCAGCAGTTTCATTTGGGTTCATACCTGCTGCCGGTTCATCTAAAAGCAAAAGTTTTGGATTAGTAGCCAAAGCTCTTGCAATCTCTAACTTTCTTTGTTTACCATAAGGTAAATTACAAGCAAGATTATTTCTTTCTTCATATAAATCAAAGATTTTTAAAATTTCTTTTGCTTTATCTCTCATTGCTTTTTCAACTTTAAAATGCTTTGGCAAACGCAAAATCGAAGTAACAAAAGAGCATTTAAACTCAGGATTGTAATGAAGGCCAACCATAACATTTCTGATAACGCTCATATTATTAAACAAACGAATGTTTTGGAATGTACGAGCAATACCTTTATGATTGATTGTTTCTTGGCTTTTACCTTTTAATTCTTCACCTTCCAAGAAAAATGTGCCTTCTGTTGGCTGATAAACACCTGTAATAAGATTGAAAACAGTTGTTTTACCAGCGCCATTAGGACCAACAAGACCATAAAGTTGATTTTTCTTTACAGTGATATTTACATTTTGAGCAGCTTTAAGACCACCAAATGAGATACCAAGGTTTTTTGTTTCGAGAACTACATTTGACATAATTACTCAACCTCCTTGGAATCTACTTTTTTAGGTGATGAAACTACTGTTGAAACAACTTCATCAACATCAATTTTCGTTGGAACTCTATCCCATTTTGCCTCATCATCGCGCTCTTTTGTATAATCATGCTTTTTATTTTTAAAGTCAGCAATCATTTGTTTTAAATTGTGCTTTTCTCTAAAGCTCTTAAGTGATGGAGCGTTGTTATAAACAACTATCACAATAAGAATAAGCGCATAAACAAAGTCTTGAAGCACTGCTAAATCGCCTGTTAAAACTTGTTGTAATTTTACATCAATAAATGTAATAAGCGTAGCAGCAATGATAGAGCCATTGATATTACCCATACCACCAAGAACTACCATTACAAGAATTTCGATTGAATAGTTATAACCGAATTTTGTGCTTTGAATTGTATAGTTACTATAGCTATAAAGTACACCGGCAACACCTGCAAAAAGCGCAGAAATTGTAAATGCCATCAATTTATATTTAGTAACGTTAATACCTGTTGCTTTTGCAGCAATTTCGTTATCACGAATAGCAGTTATTGCTCTACCGTGTTTTGAACGAATAAGATTTTGAGTTACTGCAAGACAAACAAGCACTAAAATAAGCGCTACTGTTAAGAATGTATATTTATCAAATCTTGGAGTATCTAACCCGAGAGAGCCACCAAAGCTTTCTCTTGATGAATTCATAAAGAGTGAACGAACGATTTCACCAAAAGCGAGCGTTACAATCGCAAGATAGTCACCACGAAGGCGAAGCGCAGGTAAACCGATAATAACACCACAAATACCTGCAGCAGCGGCACCAACAATTATTGCAATAATCATTGTGAGATATCCGTTACCAAGAGTACCCTCTAACAATACAGCAACTTTACCACCAAGATAAGCGCCAACACACATAAAACCAGCGTGGCCTAATGACAACTCACCCAAAAAACCTACAACGATACTTAAAGAAACCGCAAGCATAACAGCAATAGCAATTTTTTCAACAAGGTAAATTGTAGAAGTGCTAAGCATTCCCATATATGCCATACTACCGAAAACTATTGTGCAAATAGCAATGACAATATAGTTAATATAATTTTTCCATTTAATGTTTTTCAATTTAGCCATTATACTTTCTCACTCCTTTTCTTACCTAAAATACCAGATGGTTTTACAAGAAGAATAACAATGAGAATTAAAAACTCAATTGCATCTGTATAAGGAGCGATTGCTGTGATTTTAAATGAGAATGATTCAACAACACCCATCAAAATACCACCGAGCATAGCGCCAGGAATTGAACCGATACCACCGATAACTGCAGCGGTAAACGCTTTGATACCAGGCATAGCGCCGAGTGTATTTGACAAACTTGGAGATTTCATAAGCATAAAAAATCCAGCAAAAGCAGCAAGACAAGAGCCAATAGCAAATGTTATTGTAATAATTCTATTAACATTGATACCCATAAGCACTGCTGCGCCTTTATCTTCTGAAACCGCAATCATTGCGCGGCCTGTTTTTGAATATTTAACAAAGAGGCTTAAAATCACCATAATAACAACTGATGAAACAAGAGTTATTACAGTATAAACTTGAACTTTTAACCCACCAATTGATAATGAGCCCAAATTTTCGCCTACCATTACCATTTTTGGCGCAGAACCAAAAATCATTTGCGCTAAAGATTGCAAAAGATAACTAACACCAATAGCAGTAATAAGAACTGCCAAAGGAGATGCGCCACGAAGTGGTTTATAAGCAATTTTTTCAATAGTGATACCAAGTAATATACAGAATATTACTGCCGCTAAAAGTCCTAAAAGCGGATTGCCCATAGCAGACATTGTTACAAAAATGGTGTAACCGCCTACCATGATAATATCACCATGAGCAAAGTTAAGCATTTTAGCAATACCATAAACCATTGTATAGCCGAGCGCTATCATAGCATATGTACCACCCATACTTAAACCGTTAAGTAAAGTTTCTATAAATTCCATAATTTTATTTCCTATACATATAAATAAGACTAATAAGACGAAATTTGCCGGCGCAAAAATAATTTCGCCGGCAAAATCTAATAAATCTAATTATTACAAGCTATCTTATTTTGTAGCTTCTTTCATTACATATTTAATAGCAGCTTTCTCAACGTAACCGTTGCTTTGCCATTTAATGTTTTCGCCTGTAACACCTGAATATGTGTATTCGCCTGTGAATTGACCTTTAAGAATTTCGCAAAG
>JAZRPX010000247.1:0-4841 GCA_045649445.1 Acutalibacteraceae bacterium
ATTTGAGGATAGTAAAAAATTAAGAGATCAAATTAAAGAACTAAAAGAAGAACTTGCCGAAAAAAACAATAAACTTATAGATTATGAAAAGGCAAAAAGACAAAATGAATTTTATAAAGATTTTCTTGAAATAAAAGAAGAAAATCCTAATTTTAAATTTAATTCATCTACGGTTATCTCTGTTAATAACAATGATACATATGCGTCTTTCTCGATTGATAAAGGTTCTGTTGATGGAGTAGAAGTTTATGACCCTGTTATTACCGCTGAAGGATTAGTTGGATATATAAGTGATGTTTATTCAACTCAAAGTACTGTAATGACAGTTTTGAACCCTAACATAAACATTTCAACTATTGATAATCATTCTATGGATACAGGTATTGTTACTGGAGATGCTGGTCTAAGCGTTGATGGATTAACTAAAATGATTTATATTCCAAGTGATAACACTGTTTCTGCAGGTGATTTTATTGTTACTTCAGGTGATGGTGGTATTTTTCCAAAAAATCTTATTGTAGGCACTGTAGTTGAAATAAAAACTTCTGATAACAAAATTAGTTGCGAAGCAAAAATTCAACCTATAGTTGATTTTTCTGAACTATCAGATGTAATGGTTTTAACTGATTTTTAATTTGATTTAGGTGTGTTATGACAAATAAAAAATATAGAGCTTTTGAAATATTGATTTATTTTGTTATGCTATTTTTTGCATATGTTTTACAAACAACTAATATTGTTTTTGAATATCATTCCCCTGCTCCATCAATGCTAATTGCTGTTTTTTTAGTGGTATCTTTCTTCGAAAATTTTTGGTTTTCAGCACTTTTTGGGTTGATTACAGGCGTTTTATTTGATTCGATAAATGTAAATGGAATTGGACTCTATGCCCTTACGTTTTTGATTATTGGATCAATTTTAGGAATAGTTTTAGAAAATTATATGCAAAATAACTTTGCGACATTTGCAGTACTTGGATTTGCGGTTATACTACTTATAAATTTCGTTGATGTGTTAATAAAAAGTGGATTTACAAATGGAATTTTCAGTCTGTTTTTTAGATTTTATTTATTAGTTTCAATTTATACATTCATTGCGGCTTTTGTATTGTATTTGATTTTTCATTTTTTTATAAAAAAAGACGAAAGATTTGTAAAACCAAAAGGAATTATACCTAAAAAATAATAGATTTAAGAGGTCTTTTGATTATATGTATTTTGAGAAGGAAAAAAGGAGAAAAAACAATAAATATCAAAATTTTATTGTTTGTGTTACATTAGTAGTCGTTATATTACTTGTTTTTGTGATTAGATTGCTTCAATTACAAGTATTTAATTACGATTATTATGCTAAAGATAGTCAACTTTCATCTGCTGCTTCAATTAAGATTGATGCAACTAGAGGTGAAATTTTAGATAGATACGGAAGAACGATTGCATATAATCGTGAAGGTTATAATGTTGTTGTTGAATTTTCTTCATACAACAATGGTAGCATCAATAAATCTCTCGTTAAAACAATTAAAATCCTATCTCAAAATAAAGATGAATGGCGCGATAAACTTCCTGTTTCTCAAAACAAACCTTATAAATTCACTGAAGACAATGATTCAACTGCAGTTAAAACCTTGAAATCAAAGCTTGAACTCAATAATTATGCTACTGTTGATCAATGTGTTGAAAATTTAATTGAAAAATTTTCTCTAGAAAATTATTCTGATAAAACTCAACGAGTTTTAATGGGTATTAGATACACAATGTATTTAGAAGATTTTTCGACTGCTTATCCATTTACGTTAGCAGAAGATATTAGCGAAAAAACTCGTTCTATTCTACTTGAATCATCAGATAGTTATCCTAATATTAATGTAACCGAGGTTTCAGTTAGAGAGTATTCAGATAAATCTCTCGCAACTCATTTAATTGGCACCGTTGGACCGATTTATGCAGAAGATTGGGCTGATTTAAAAGAAAAAGGTTATTCATATAGTGACTATGTTGGTAAGTCTGGAATTGAACTTGCTTTTGAAGAGTATTTAAGAGGAAGAGATGGTGTTAGTAAAGCAATTTCTAATCCTGATACAGGAAAAACTGAAATCGTTGTAGAAAGCGAACCTGTTTCAGGAAACACAGTTTTATTGACAATTGATATTGACCTTCAAAAGAAAGCACAGGAATCTCTTTTGAAATTTATGAACACCTTAAATTCTCAACAGATATATGCTTCTTCTGCTTCAATTGTTTGTATTGATGTTAATAATGGTGAGATTTTAGCTACTGCTAACTACCCTACCTTCACAATGGATCAATACGAAAAAGATTATTCTTCTCTTGCTAATGATAAAAGCAACCCTTTGTTTAATCGTGCTTTTCAAGGAACTTATCCACCTGGATCTACATTCAAGCCGTTCGTTGCTGGTATTGGTCTTACGGTCAATTCAATAAGCAAAGGAACAACTTATTATTGCAAACAAGAATATGACTACTATTCAGATATGACATTCAAATGCTTGCATTTTCACGGTTCTTTGAACGTAATGGATGCTATTGCTCAATCGTGTAACTATTATTTCTTTGAAACAGGTCGAAGAACTGGAATCACAACCATGAATGAATATTCTAAATTGATGGGATTGGGCGTTAAAACTGGAGTAGAAATTCCGGAATCTTCAGGAGTTTTAGCAGGCCCTTCCTTCGCAAGTTCTATCAACGCAACTTGGAATCCTGGTGACACTTTACAAGCGGCTATTGGTCAATCATATAATCAATTCACACCATTACAGCTTGCAACAGGTACTGCTACAATCGCTAACGGTGGTACTAGATATAACTCTCATTTATTACGAGAAGTTAGAACAAACGATCTAAAAACAGTTCTTGTAGAACCATCTAAGCAAATAATTGCAAACACAGGCATATCTAATGAAGCGATTGAAATTGTAAAATCAGGTATGAAATCTGCTGCTTTTGAAGGTACTGCTTCTTCGGTTTTTAGTGATTATAAATTGAAAGTTGGCGGTAAAACAGGAACTGCTGAAGTTAGAGGCAAACGTGATAACGGTTTGTTTATTTCATTTGCTCCTTATAAAGATTCAGAGATTGCAGTTGCTATCAATGTCGAACAAGGAAGATACGGCTATATGACTGCTCAAGTTGTTAAAGATATATATGACGAGTATTATTTTTCTGACTTTGATGGCAAAAATATTACAAAATACAATGATTTATTATATTAAATGCTTTGACAAATTTAAAAAATTATGATATACTAACGAATGTGGTGAAATAATGAAAAATGTATATGTCATCACTTCGGGCAAAGGTGGTGTTGGGAAGTCAACGGTAACTGCCTACCTCGGAGTTGAGTTGTGCAAAACAGGTAAAAAAGTTTTGCTTATTGATATGGATGAGGGTTTACGTTCTCTTGATCTTATGCTTGATGTTTCTTCCCATACATTATTTGATGTTAGTGACATTATTAAAGGTAATTGTAATGTTAATCAAGCCGTTATCCCTGTTAAAAAATGTTCGAATTTATATCTTTTGCCGGCGCCTGTTACTGTTAACAGTTTAAATTCGCCAAAAGGCATGAAGGTTTTATGTGAAAAATTATCTGAATATTTTGATTTTATCCTTATTGACTCCCCTGCAGGTGTTGGCAAAGGATTTGTAAACGCTATTTCAGGTGCTGAAAATGCATTTGTTGTTACTAATCCTGATCCTGTTAGTGTTAGAGATGCTTCTTATGTAGCAAAACTTTTACGAGAAAATAATTTTAATAGTGCAAGACTTATTATTAACAAATTAGATGAAAAATTAGTAAAAAAAGGCATTTATTATAACATTGATGAAATAATTGATGCAACAACATTACAGCTCATTGGAGTTATACCTTTTGATGTTGAGTTGATAAAATCATTTAATAATTGCACTGAAACAATGTATGTTTCTTCTGCTTTAGAAGCAATTTCTCGTATCAAAGACAGAATGAATGGTAAAAGAGTACCTTTAGGTATTTGATATACATAATTTAAAAGGAACGGAGAAAATTTAATGAATATAGCTTTAATTGCACATGATGTAAAAAAAGAGCTTATGGTACAGTTTTGTATTGCTTATAGTGGTATTTTAGCACAGCATAACATTTGTGCTACTGGCACTACAGGCAAGTTAGTTACTGAAGCAACAGGTTTAGAAATCACTCGCTTTTTAAGTGGTCCACAAGGTGGTGGTGAGCAAATTGCTTCACGTATTGCCTATAACGAAATAGATATGGTTTTATTTTTTAGAGATCCTATTACTGCTAAATCAAGCGAACCTAATGATATGACTATTTTAAGATTATGTGATGTTCATAATATTCCTATTGCAACTAACATTGCAACAGCTGAAGTTTTGATTCATGGTCTCGAACGTGGCGACCTTGATTGGCGTTTATATTCAAAATAATATTATATTTTAAAGATAATGACGGAAAATAAGTAGATTACTGTTTTCATTTCAGAGAGACGAATGTTTGCTGTAAGTTCGTTATGAAAACATTAGTTGAAGACACTTCCTGAATCGGCACTTGCCCGTATTTCTGCGTTAAAGAATTTGAGTGAGTCTAGTGTGACTAACTTGGGTGGCACCGCGGTTATTTCCGTCCCTTGTATTATTTACAAGGGGCGTTTTATTTTATTTAAGGAGAAAAATTATGAAATTAGTAGCTGAAGCTATAAAAGGAACACAAGATGCTTTGCCAAGAGATTCTTATAAATGGAATTACATCGAAAGCATAGTAAAAGATGTTGCTAAACAATTTGATTTTAAAGAAATCAGAACACCTGTCTTTGAAAAAAC
>JAZRPX010000248.1:0-6955 GCA_045649445.1 Acutalibacteraceae bacterium
CACTCCGCTCAGGATGACAACAAACTTGTAGGGGAGGGGTCTGCTCCTCCCGAAAAAAATAAAACAGACAGTCGAGGACGCGAAGTCCCTACAAATACAAAAAATGGGCAGTGTGTTGTGTTAAACGAGCGAAGAATCTTAAAAAGAAACATAAAATACAACAAAATGCCCCCGACTGTTTAAAAACAGTTAGGGGATTGAACTTACGCAAAGTTAAATATTATACCAACTACTGCGGAAAGGATTATTAAAGCAACAGGGTGAAGCTTTTTAAAGATTTTTGATAAAGCAAAGATTAAGACCGCTAAAATCATACCTTTGATAAAGAACAAATCAAGAAAATTACCTGATTTTGAAAATACATCAACATTTAAAAGTGCTGTTTTAATAACTCCTGCAAAAGCCGAAACAACAAGTGCGATTGAAACTGCGCGAAGGCCATAAAAAGCGGCTTTAACATAAAAATTTTCTTTAAATTTTTCTAAAACCTTCGCAACTATCATTATAATAATAATTGCAGGGGCGATAAGACCAAGCGTTGAAACTACGCCACCTAAAATTCCTAAAGCCAAGTTGTTATATTCACCTAGCGCAGTGGTATAACCTGCAAATGTTGCCATATTAACGCCGATAGGGCCTGGGGTTGATTCAGAAACTGCTATCATATTAGAAATATCTGCAGATGTAAACCAATTTGTACGAGCAGATAAATCTTGTAAAAATGGCAAGGTAGCCAAGCCACCGCCAACTGAAAACAATCCTATTTTGAAAAATTCATAAAACAAACGAAGATAAATCATTTCTTTTTACCTCCCTTTGCTCGTACTTTTTGAATAAGAACACCAACAATTCCACCACTGATTACAAGCAAAACAGGTGAAATTTTAAAGGTAGGAAAAACAAGCGATGATGCAGACAACAAAAATGCTATCAAAAACATAATAAAAGTAGTTTTATCAACAATAGATTTACCCCAAAGTTTTGTTATCGCATTGAGAATAAGAACGCAAACACAAACAGAAATGCCTTTAAGAGCATCTTTAACATATTCATTCTCGGCAAAGTTTGATAAAAACATTGCGATAATCAAAATTATGATTGTAGGAACAAAGATAACGCCGATTGTTGCAAAAAGCCCACCTAAAAAACCTTTTTTCTTATTGCCAATAAACGTTGCAACGTTTACTGCAATAACACCCGGTGTGCATTGGCTAATAGCAAAACAGTCAGTTAATTCATCATCAGTAGTCCAATTTCGTTTTTCAACCAGTTCACGAGTTAAAATCGGCAACATAGCATAACCACCGCCAAACATAACGGCACCGATTTTCATAAAAACCCAAAAAAGATTGCAAAGTGTTTTTAATGATTTCATATTTTCTCCTAAAAAATTATTTCTTTTTTAATTTTACCCTTTTATAACTAAAAAGTCAAATAAATATTAATAAAAAGAATAAAGTTGCGAAATAATTCATAAAATCTTAATTGACTAAATGAATAAAAAGTTTTATACTAAAACTATAAATATAAAAGAAGGTGGTTTTTTGGTAAGTAAAATAATTGATATTAATCAAAAAATTCATAATGATAAAAAAGGATTTATTGCTCAATGCGATGAATTTTATGCGCAAAAAATTCAAGATGTAGCAGATTTAATTAAGAAAAATATTGAAAAAACACCGATAATTCTGCTTTCAGGTCCATCGGGCTCTGGCAAAACAACTTCTGCATTATCAATTGAGCATATTCTTGATAATAGTGGGATTGAAACGCATACTTTATCACTTGACAACTACTTTTTCCCTCTTAATGATAATGAAAAAATAATGTTTGAACAAGGCAAATTAGATCTTGAATCGCCAAAACGAGTTGATACAGATTTGCTTAATTCTCAACTAGAAAAGATGATAAATTGTGAAACTGTTGAGTTGCCTAAATTTGATTTTAAGCAAAACAAACGCGTAAATTCAGGTGTGATATTGAAAAGAGCAAAAAATGAGCCGATAATTTTAGAAGGCATTCATTCGCTTAATCCTGATGTTATCAAAATTCCTGATGAAAACACACTTAAAATTTATGTAAGCGTTAGAACAAGGGTGGGTTATGGCAGTGTTTTAATGCACCCTTCAAAAGTCCGTCTTATCAGAAGAATTATTAGAGATAGCATTTATCGAAATCGTTTGCCAGAAGAAACTATAAAAATGTTTCATTCAGTTGAAATAGGCGTTGAAAAATATATTATGCCTTATAAATATCGTTCTGATGTTGATATTGATACATTTATTCCTTATGAATTATCAGTTTATAAGCCACTTGTTTTTGACAAATTAAAGCGTTTGCCAAAAACAGAAGAAATAGATGAGATTTTAACTGTGCTTTCGGCTTATGATTCTTTAGATGAACAAGATGTGCCAAAAGAATCGTTAATTAGAGAATTCATAGGAAATGGTAGGTTTGATTATTAAAAAAAGGAGTGCTTTTAAAAGCACTCCTTTTTTATCTTTGTGTATTAAATTCTATTTTTTCACCATCGCAAGAAGCAACAATTGTTCCAAATTCACTTGTACAGTAAATTTGTGAATCACTTAATAATTCAAGTGTTTCATCGTGTGGGTGGTTGTAACGATTGTTGATTCCTGCGCTAATAACAGTATATTCAGGGTCTGTTTCTCTTACAAGCCGTTTTGAAATACCGGTGTAACTACCATGGTGACTTGCTTTTAATAATTCAATATCACCGATATTATATTTTTCTAACATTTGATATGTAACATCGCCGGTAAACAAAAAGTCGGTTTCATAATAGCTTATAAGCAAAACAACGCTTGCAGCGTTTGTATCTTCATAGAAAAGCGTTTTATCAGGTCCTAAAACCTTAATATCAAGATAATTAGTATCTATAATGTAATCATCTGCATAAGCCGTTTTCATTTCGATACCTTCATTTTCAACAGAATCGCAAAATCTCTCGTATGTTTTTGTTTTTGATTTATAAAATGAAGTGAAACAATTTTCTATTTCAAAATCATCAAAAACTTGATAAAATCCACCGATATGGTCAGCATCGCCATGAGTTGCAACAACATAATCAATTGTTTTATAACCTAAATCGGCAATATATGTAACAACATCATTTGCATATTTTGATTCGCCACAGTCAATAAGCATTGTTTCGCCATTCGGCAATTCAATAAAACAACTGTCGCCCTGGCCAACATCAATAAAATGCGCTCTAAGGTCCGATTCAGGGGGAGTGGTCATTCTAACGCCAAATGTTGGGTATCTAAAATAAAAATATGCTAAAACAACAAGTATTATTACAATTATTTTTATTAGTTTCTTTTTGTTTTTCATTATTTAAACCTTTGTTTAAAATTTATTTTATCGAGTGCTATGCCGAAAACAACGAAAATCACACCGCTTTCAACAATTTGAATTACATTACCAATCATTGAAGCAAAAGGCGTAATGAAGTTGCCATAAATAATTCCTTCAGCAAGATAATATCCAACAAGGGTTATAACAAGCGCAGGAATAAGCGCTAAAAGGTTTCTTGTATTAACGATTTTTGGTTTTTTGCTTGTAAAACATAAAGCAACAAGCGCTTTAATAACAAGGGTGAAAGGCGCCCAAATAGAATAGCCAACCATTACATCTGCTAAAGCGCCACCAATTGCGCCAACAAAAACGGCGAAAGGTGTTGGTAAAATAGATGCTGAAATCATAATAATAGCATCACCAAAATGCACATAGCCCCCAGTGCCAGGCATAGGCACTGAAACAAACGCAGTACAACAAGCGCAAATTGCAGTTAAAAGTGCTGTTATCACTAACAATTTTGTTTTGCTTTTACTCATTTTTAATTACCTCTGTTTTCAAGAATTTTTAACGGTATCACCGTCAAGATATTGAACGCCAGGTTTTGGCGTGGATTCTGATTTGTATTTAACAAGTTCTGAAACAGTAACAAACTGATAACCTTTATTAATAAGTTTTGGAATAAGTTTTTTAACCGCTTTTGCAGTTGTAGGGTAGATGTCGTGCATTAAAATAATATCGCCGTCTTTGGCTTTTAATGCCTCTCTTAACACTCTTCTTGAGTTTTTATATTTCCAATCTTGCGTATCAATAGTCCAATAATATAAAGACATACCTTGTTTTTTACAAGTTTTCTTAATAAATGGATTAACAATACCACCGGTTGCTCTAAAAACAGTAGGGCGCGCGCCGGTTATTTTTTCAATTGTATTTGAACATTTAACAATTTCTTGCTTTGTAACATTTTTTCCGTAATATTTATGGGTGAAAGTGTGATTACCGATTTCACAGCCAAGCTCAGCTTTTCGTTTAACATTTTCAGGATTGTTTTCAGCATTTTCGCCTACAACGAAAAATGTTGCGCGAACGCCGTATTTTTCAAGCGTTTTCAAAATAGAATCACTTGCTCTGTTCAAGCTTGGGCCATCGTCAAAAGTAAGAGCAATAACAGGTCGGGAAGGGTCGATTTCTTCAGGAGTGATGATGTTTTTAACAGTTGCGCTGTAAACTTCACTATAATTACTGTAAAGTGTTTCACCTTCAAAATCCATAAAAGAACGAAGTCTGAAATAGTAGGTTTCATCTTCTTCAAGGTCAAGAATTTTGCAAATAGTTGTGTTAATACCATTTGCTATATGTATGTTTTTGTTTTCCATTGTTTCGCTTGTGCTGTATTCTATTTCATAGCCATCGCAACTAACCCCTCTCGTCCAAGAAACAGTAAGCGTTTTTGGGGTTTGCTCAATAATGCTTTCAAAATCTTCGCCGCGAGGCAATGTACAAGTTTTTATAGCGTCACTTTTATCGCCCTCAAATTCATAGCCGAAAACACTAACGAAAGCAGAAATTTTGAAACTATAAACGCTCTCCATATTTAGATTTTTAATCTTACATGAAGT
Source organism: Acutalibacteraceae bacterium (assembly GCA_045649445.1). Classification (GTDB taxonomy): domain Bacteria; phylum Bacillota; class Clostridia; order Oscillospirales; family Acutalibacteraceae; genus RUG11462. The sequence goes on from JAZRPX010000248.1 coordinate 4,938, forward strand.
TTTATCACCGTCTTTGATAGTTTCAATCAATGTGTAATTATCGTTTTTAGCATTTTTTTGATAAATTTTATAGCCAGTAACTTTATCATTCTTATTCCAGGAAAGTTGTTGAAATGTATCGCCTTTTTTTGCAACTTTAAAGTTTTCAACAGGTTTTACATCAACCGAAACAGCAGTATAAGCAAGATAACCTGTTATAATTAAAGTGGCAAAAAATAAACATATAGTTTTAATAACCGATTTCATATTAAACTCTCCTTTCATAAAATATAGATATATTATATATCAAAAACCCCTTTTTTGCAATGCTTTTTACGAAGAGTAAACCGCTTTTTTTAGGGCGTTTCTAACACTTTCAAATTCATCTTTGCTAATGCTTTTAGGGCAACTCATAATTTTAAGTGGTAATGGTTCATCACCCGTGTTTAAAGGAACTTGAAAATATTCAAAGTCATTATAATAAAAACCGTTTCTTTCATAAAAAGCAATTCGCCTTTTGTTCATTTCATTATATGGTAATTCAACTTCTAAAATAACGGTAGAATTAAATTCATTTTTAATAAATTCAAGCATTTTTGTGCCTATTCCAAGATTGCGATAATTTTCATCAATAACAAAGTGTTCGATAAAAATAAATTTATCTAAATGCCAAAAAGCAATAGCGCCTATAATTGTTTTATTTTGCTTGCAAACTAAAATTTCATAAACAGATTTTTTTGTTAACTTTTTTTGATTTTCTTTGCTTCTAAATTCAACTCTTGGCAAAGAATTTTCTAATAAATTATAAAATCTTTCGAAAATCTCATTTGTTATTGTATTATTATTTAAAACTTCAAATTTCAAATTCATAAAATCACCTTTTATATGTTATCATAAAAACTTAAGTTTTTCAATCTTAAAAACCGATAGGAATTATTGTTTTTCGACTATTACAATAAAAAATCTAATCTAAAAAACAAAAAGATATAAAAAAATTCATTCTCGCTTTGACAATATCTGCACATGTATAGGCATATACTTTTACTTGAACAATTTTTTATTATATCGGGAGAAAAAGTTATGCGTACAGCGGTTGAAAAAATACAGATATTAAAAACGGGAGAGATAAAAAAGACAATTGTTTCACAAGTGTTTGTATTGCTTTGTGGATTGCTATTTTCTCGAACAGTTCTTTTTGATATGTTTATGCCGTTTGGTTTTAGTTTTATTTGCTCGCTTTCAAACTTGTCTATTTTTTCGGGGTTAATCGGAGTGATTTTGGGTAGCGTTGTTTCGGCAAATGGTTTTTACTCGGCTTATTACATAGGTTTAGCGGTTGTAGCGTGTGCAGTAAAATTTGTATGCCTTAATATTTATGAAAAGAAAAATTCTTTGTTTTTTTCGTTTGTTTCGTTATCTGTGTGCGTCGTTTTCGGCTTTTTCTCTTTGCTTTTATCTATTAGTCTTACCTCGCAAGATTTAATAAGATTGCTCGGTGAAACATTATTAGGAATATGCGCAACATATTTTTTAAATCTAACAATGCCGATATTTCATTCATCAAAACCTCTTTCAAAAATGTCGCAATTGCGAATTTGCTCTGCAATAATGTCTGTTTCTATACTGTTAATGTCGCTTAATGATTTTACAATTTTTTCGGTTTCACCTGCAAAGATGTTTTCAGTGGTTATAATACTTTTAAGCAGTCGTTACGGACAAGTGAATACGGCAACAATCTGTGGCGTTTGTCTTGGCTTTGCAATGAGCGTAAGCGGTCAGAATGAGTATTATTTAGTAGGCGCTTATGCGTTGGGCGGAGTTATTAGCGGAGTGGTAGGTAACAACGGAAAAACACCTTGCATAATTGGTTTTTTATTAGGCGCAACAAGTGTGCTTATCGGTTTTTATAATATGTATCCTCTTGGTATAAGTTTTGCTGAAATAGTTGTTGGGTGTATTTTGTTTTCAATTTTGCCAAGAAGTCTTGATAAGGTGTTTTTAGATATCTTTTCTCCACCACCACAGTTTCCAAGAGTAGA
>JAZRPX010000249.1:0-1034 GCA_045649445.1 Acutalibacteraceae bacterium
ATGGGTAAATTTCGCCATCTAATTCGTGAGTAGCCCAATGTGAACGCTCGCCTTTCATAGCAAGACAGTATACCAAAGGTCCACGCTTGAAATAAACACCGGAACTTGTATGTTTTTCTTCGATTTCGGCGTCAAAAGAAACTGAAATATCAGTATTTCCGTCAATTTTAACAACAATAAATCCCTTGCTGATTTTGTATTCGCAACCCAAAACTTTTAAATCTTTGCACCATTTTGGCACACGGATTTTTAAAGTGAATTTTGCGTTTGTTTCAACTTTGAAATCAATACCAAAATCAAAAGGATATGTAGTTTTTTCGGTTATTTTAAACTCTTTGCCATTAATTTCGCCACAAATTTCTGATGGGCCAAACATTCTCGCAGTTAAAACATCGCCATCTAAATCCCACATATTTAAAATGTAGTTTGGCATAAATCTGTTAACATTACCTGTGCAACAAGCGGTAAATGGTTTAGGACCATAAAGTTGCGCGTGAGTACCTCTATCGTACGAAGCAGTATTTGATTGCTCATCAATAATGAGTTGGTTTGCGCTTGAGAAATATTGATGCGCTTTAAAATCTTCAGTAACCGAGCCGATACCTGCATTGAAAACTGCGCGTTCAATCATATCAGAATAGTGAACTTTATTTGTAATTTGCGCTAAATAATGAAGCGACCAAGTCATATCAGTAATATCACAAGTTTCATAACTTTCATCATAAATGTTGCTCTTCATTCTCTCACTTGAAGAGTTAACACCGCCAGGAAGCATATAAAACTTGTTGATTTTTCTGTAACCGGTTTCAGAAATGTTAAGATAATATTTATCTCCTGTTGCACGATAAATAAGAGCAGACTGTTTTGTGAATTCGTTAACAGTTACGCCGTGTTCAAAAAACTTTTTCATATTGCCGATTGTTTCATCGGTTGCTCTATCATGATTCTTTTCTGCGTTAGTATGATAATCTTTATATGTTTTAATTGCTAAATCAACAAGTGCTTTGTTACCTGTAACACGGTAAACCTCAAGC
>JAZRPX010000250.1:0-3819 GCA_045649445.1 Acutalibacteraceae bacterium
GCAAACCCGTCTATCGTGTTTGGGGCAAAAATCTCTATCGTCTGCTGGTCTGGTCAAGTGCTCGAAGGTCAGCTTTCAAATTCGGGTAAATGCCTGTTTGCCCGAACAAAAAAACGCCGCAAAATACCTATTTTTCGGCGTTTTCTCCATGTCTACCGAAAAAGACCTCAGCGAAATTGCTTCCGAACGCTACATGATAAAGACACCTATACAGGCGCTTATGATAACTCGCGTGAAACTATAAAATATTATCTTAAAAAATATCCATCTATAAAGGTTGTTTTCGATGTTCACCGTGACGCGATAAATTATGAAAACGGCGATAAATTACGCCCTGTAATTGATATAAACGGAAAAACCGCAGGGCAGATTATGCTGATTTCAGGATGCGAATCAGGGCCGATAACCGACTACCCAAATTGGCAAAAAAACCTTCGATTTTCAGTAGGCCTTCAACAAGCGCTTGAAAAAACATATCCATCTCTTGCGCGCCCACTTTTTTTCGCAGAGAAAAAGTATAACCAAGATTTATGCGAAAACAGTTGCCTTATTGAAGTTGGCTCGCAAGCGAATTTGTTAAGCGAAGCCAAATATTCAGCGCGCCTTTTATCAGAAGTTTTAATAAAATATCTTAAAGGTAAGATTTAATAATAATTTCTAATAACTGCGATAACCTTGCCTAAAATCATAGCGTCATTAGTATAAATAGGGTCATAATTATCGTTAGCAGGTTGGAATCTAAAGCCATATCCCTCGCGATAAAAATATTTAACAGTTGCATCTTCGCCGTCAATAAGCGCTACTACAATTTCGCCTTCATAAGCGGTAGGAGTTTTCTCGCAGATAACGATATCTCCCTCTAAAATTGCAGCATCAATCATACTATCGCCTCGAACACGCAAAGCAAAATACTCTTTATCAGAAGCGCGAGACATAGGAGTAAATGGAATGTAACACTCGATATCTTGAACAGCGAGCGTTGGCATACCTGCTTGAACAGCGCCTAAAACAGGAATTTGCATAGCCGGCTCTGTTCCTGCGATTCTTATTGAACGAGAGTTGTTTTTATCACGCTCTATAAGCCCCATATCTTCTAATTTTTTCAAAATTGCGTGAACAGAAGATGTTGATTTCAATCCTGTTTCTTCGCAGATTTCACGAACAGTAGGCGGAATAGAATCATTTATTCTTTTTTGCAAAAATTCAAACACTTTTTGTTGAGAAGCATTTAACATTTTACTCACCTCGTTTTTTAATTACATTGCACAACATTCATTATAACACATAACTCACAAAAAAGCAAACATTTGTTTGATTTTTTGTGAAAGCAGATTAACTTTTAAGTAAAGTTACAATAAAAAACGCACCCAAATGGGTGCGTTAAACATTATAATCAAAAGGAGCATTTTTATCAAAATCAAAATCTTTAAATCTGTTGTTCATTTCTATTCCCATTTTCATTCCACAACTAAGCCCATTTAAAAACATTTGTTTTTTAGTTTGTTCTATTCTTCTTTGAAAATCAGCTTCAAGCGCTTTTAAAAGATTTGTTTGCTCTTCTGTTTTAAGAGAATTAGCAAGTTTATGTGTAATATCACAAGATGAAATCATATCTAATTCTGATTTGTATTGAGAAAAATTAACACAATCTTTAAAATTGATTTTTCCATCATAAAGTTTTTCTAATAAATCCATTTGTTTTCTCCTTGAAATAAAAAAGTGCGCAGCAAAGCTACGCACCGAAAAACACATAGCTCTGATTGCTGCAACACAAATTTTGTCAAACACAAGGAATGAAAAATAGAGCATGCGTTTTTACCAAAAAGATAAAAACACATCCTTGTGTAAAACAAAATATAAAATTTGTGTTGCAACCTTAGTTTACCATATATTTTTTAAAATTGCAAGAAAAAATGCCTCCTTTGTGTAAAGGGAGGTGGCAAAAATCTTTGATTTTTGACGGAGGGATTGTTTTTGTCCATCATCCGTCAATGCTACGCATTGCCACCTTCTTCCAAAAGAAGGCGTTTAAGTTTCCTTGACCTTTGCTTACGAATGACACGCTATTAGTTTATTAGATTTTGTAGGGGCGACGACTTTAGTGGCTGCTCGAAGTGTCATCCTGAGCGAAACAAAGTGTAGCCGAAGGATCTTAAGATGGTTGCGCCTCGCTCAACATGACACAATGGTAGATTGTTTTTGTAGAGAAAACCATTAGTTGACCGAAAACAAAAAGCAAAAATTATTGCATTATAAAAAGAATTGTGTTAAAATGAAAGTTAATGTAAAAGTTTGTTTTAAGAGGTGAAATGATTTGGCATACTTTGCCGGAAAAACCGATGTTATAGTTGTTGGCGCAGGGCACGCAGGTATAGAAGCGGCGCTTTCAAGTGCTCGGCTTGGCGCTAACACAATTATTTTTACAATAAATCTTGATTCTGTTGCAAATTTGCCTTGCAACCCTGCCATTGGTGGTACTGCAAAAGGGCATTTGGTAAGAGAGTTAGATGCGCTTGGCGGTGAAATGGGCAGAGCGGCAGATGAAACCTTTATTCAATCTCGTATGCTTAATAAAGGTAAAGGCCCTGCTGTTCATTCTTTGCGCGCGCAAATTGATAGACGCGCTTATTCTGAAAGAATGAAGCATACTCTCGAATTGCAAGAGAATTTAACACTAATTCAAGCAGAGATTACTGCTATCGAAAAAGGTGAAGATGGCGAGTGGAAAGTGTTTACTCGTCTTGATGCTTATTACACCGCAAAGGCAGTTATAATTTGCACAGGAACTTTTCTTGGCGGCAGAATTTATGTTGGCGAAGTGAATTACGAATCAGGTCCTGATGGCGTTTTCCCTGCGGCTTTTTTAGGCGGTTCACTTCGTGAGTTAGGCGTTCATACAAGAAGATTTAAAACAGGTACACCACCGAGAGTTTTGCGCTCTTCAATTGATTTTTCTTCCCTCGAAGAACAGTTTGGTGATGACCCAATTACTCCGTTTTCTTATGATACTGACGCTGATACACTAACAAATAAAGCAACTTGTCATATAACTTGGACAAATGAAAACACTAAAAAAATTATTTTAGATAATCTTCATCGTTCTCCTCTTTATGCAGGGGATATTGAGGGCGTAGGGCCTCGTTATTGCCCAAGTATTGAAGATAAAACGGTTAGATTTAAAGACAAGCTTCGCCATCAAATTTTTATTGAGCCGTGTGGTCTTAACACCGAAGAAATGTATTTGCAAGGCGTTTCATCTTCATTGCCTGAAGAAGTGCAACAACAAATGTATCATAGTATAAAAGGGCTTGAAAATTGCAAGATTATGCGAACTGCTTATGCTATTGAATATGATTGTATTGACCCTACTTCGCTTTATGCCACTTTAGAGTTTAAAGAATTTCCTGGTCTTTATGGCGCAGGTCAATTTAATGGCTCATCAGGTTATGAAGAAGCAGCAGTTCAGGGCTTTGTTGCCGGTGTAAACGCAGTTAGAAAAATTAAAGGTGAAAGCGCTTTCACTCTTTCACGCGCCGACTCTTACATAGGCACGCTTATTGACGACCTTGTTACAAAAGGTTGCAACGAGCCATATAGAATGATGACTTCTCGTTCTGAATATCGTCTTGTTTTACGCCAAGATAACGCAGATGAGCGTTTGATGGGAATAGGCAGAGAAATCGGTCTTATTGATGATGAAAAATGGAATGCCTTTTTAACTCGTCAAGAGTTAAAACGCGCAGAAATAGAAAGGGCTAATTCTTATGTTTTCTCGCCTAGTGACGAGCTTAATGAGATTTTAGTTAACAATGAAGTCGG